>JBCCIH010000132.1 GCA_039028315.1 Thermodesulfobacteriota bacterium
ACTCGCAGGAGCCCACGGGATAGTGGTTCACCTTCGTGAAGATAGAAGGCACATTCAAGACCGTGATCTCTACATACTACGAGAAACAGTAAAGACAAAGCTTAATATGGAGATGGCGGCAACAAACGAGATGGTCCGAATTGCAAGCGAAGTGTCGCCTGATATGGTTACGCTAGTTCCAGAGAAACGCCAGGAACTCACTACAGAGGGCGGACTTGATGTCATAGGAAACAAGAAAGTAGTCTCAAAAGCTGTTGATAAGCTAAAGGAAAGCGGAATATTCGTAAGCCTATTTATTGACCCCAATGAAAAGCAGGTAAAAGCCTCTCAGGAAATTGGAGCTGATATGGTGGAGATACACACCGGCAATTATGCTGAGGCTGACAGCGAGGCAAAGATCGACAAAGAGCTTAGAAAAATAGAAAATGCTGTATTTAGTGCTCTAGACCTTGAGCTAAGAGTAGCCGCAGGGCATGGACTTGATTATAACAACGTAGAGCCTATTGTTTGGATAGAAGAAATTGAAGAACTAAACATAGGACACAGCATAATATCCAGAGCAGTAATCGTCGGAATAGAAGAAGCAGTAAGTGAAATGCTTATTTTATGCAGTTAATTGTCGCCAAAATTATTTCTGTTCCCTGCAATCAGAACACAAACCATATATTTCTAACTTGTGGTTTGAAACATCAAACTCATTTAACTTTGCAATTTGCATAAGACAAGACTCAATCTGCATATTTGCAAATTCCATAATACTTCCGCACTGTGTACATACCATGTGATGGTGGTCAGCAGTCTCAGATCTTACAGGTTCATAGCGGGCCTTACCGTCTCCAAAGTGAAGCTCAGAAGCAATACCGCTTTCTTTAAAAAGCTTGAGCGTTCTATATACAGTAGCAAAACCGATTGAAGGATGGTTTTCTTTTAAAGATTCGTATAGCTCTTCAATGGTGACGTGTTTGCCCATAAAGTTATTGAAGAACTCATCAAAAATAATATCTCTTTGCTTTGTGGATTTTAGGTGCTTGTTGGCAATAAAATCATTAAATGTCTTTTTTCTTTCCATTTTTCTTTTTGCTATTGGAGTCATTGTGAAGCTCCTTAACGATTTTGATAACTGTTATCAATTATACACTAATCTGAAAAGAATATCAATAGGTGAAAACTATTAAATGGAAATAATTACCACTATATTTACAGTAAAAGTAGATAGCGCTAAGAGTGTGATATAATTTAAGCTCACTACTATGGAAAATGGACTAGAATATCTTAATTCCCTGGGGCTGCACAAGGTTAAACCAGGTCTTGAAAGGATTCATAACTTACTTAGATTATTAGATAATCCTGAGCTAAAAGTTCCGGGAATACTGATTGCGGGAACTAACGGAAAAGGATCTGTTGCTGCTGCCATCTCAGCAGTTCTGGGTGATCAGGGTTATCGGGTTGGACTTTATACATCGCCTCATCTGATAAGCATTACCGAGAGAATTTCTATTAATGGAAGTGAAATTTTAGAATCTGAACTATGTCAGATATTAGATGAAATCAAAGAAATCGCAGACAATGAAAAAATAACTCCAAGCTATTTTGAAGTTATCACTACAGCGGCTTTTGTTTATTTAGCCAGAAAAGATGTTGATATAAACGTTCTTGAGGTGGGGATGGGAGGACGCTGGGACGCAACAAACGTGATCACCCCACTTGTATCAGTAATAACAAATATCTCACTTGATCATAGCGAGTACCTGGGTGAGAGTGTTGAACTAATCGCAGCTGAAAAAGCATGTATTATAAAACCGAACGTGCCGGTAGTAACAGCGGCTAGTCAAAACGCGCTCGAGGTGATATCATGTGAGGCCACTAATAGGATGGCCCCACTTTTTATTTATAGTAAAGACTTTCAAATTACAGGAGAGGATACTGGCCAATTCTCTTACAAAGGCTCAGGGTGGGATCTTCAGGATATGAGCTCTAATCTGACAGGCAGTTATCAGCTAGAAAATTTAGCTGTTGCAATCTCTACTCTCGAACAATTAGACAAGTTAAGTAGCTTTAAAATAGATCAAAACTCTCTGAGAGATGGTCTTAATAAAATAAATTGGCCGGGCAGGTTTGAAATTGTTAGAGCTGCTGTACCTTTTATTTTAGATGGCGCTCATAATCCGGGAGCTGCAAAATCATTGGCAGCTTCATTAAAAAAGACATACCCAGACACTAAATTCACATTTTTAATAGGAATGCTGAGCGACAAAGGGCACGATCAGTTCTTTAAAGAGATCTCTTTAGTTGCAGATAAAATTATACTTACGAATGTACTATCTGATAGAGGTTCAAATCCCGCCGACCTTTTAAATTCTGCAACAAAGTACATCGAGCAAATAGAAATATTTGAAGATTACAAAAACGCTTACCACAGGCTTTGGGAAGAAAATGTTCCATCATGTGTGACAGGTTCCATATACCTAATTGGCGCGATAAAGAATCTAAGCAACCAAAACTGACAACTAAATCAGATATAGCCTGATGTGATATAGTTATCAAAGGAGATAAGTTATGGCTAAAGTTGGAATAGTGCTAGACAAACTATATGTAGATCATGATAACGGCCCTGGGCATCCGGAGACTTACGAGAGAGTACTTGCCATTGTCGACATGCTTCAATTCACAAAGCTTATGGAGGAGGTCGTTAGAATAGAGCCGCGTGATGCTACCAAAGAAGAGATCACTCTTGTGCACACCCCTGAGCATTTTGATAAAATCGCATCTACTAAAGGAAAGCCAAAGGTTTTCTTAGACTCAGACACCTCTACATGTGCAGTCACATTTGATGCAGCCCTTAGAGCATCAGGCGGGCTT
The DNA here is from genome assembly GCA_039028315.1 of Thermodesulfobacteriota bacterium. Classification (NCBI taxonomy): domain Bacteria; kingdom Pseudomonadati; phylum Thermodesulfobacteriota; species Thermodesulfobacteriota bacterium. The sequence continues at coordinate 2,860 of JBCCIH010000132.1, forward strand.
ATCTCCGCAATCGACAGCGTTTTATCTGGCGAAGTTGATAGAGCATTTCCTATAGTGAGGCCTCCAGGCCACCATGCAGAGCGTGATCGTCCTATGGGGTTTTGCTTTTTTAATAATGTAGCAGTAGGCGCCGCTTATTTAACCAAAGTAGTTGGACTTGAGCGCGTTATGGTAATAGATTGGGATGTGCATCATGGAAACGGAACCCAGAATATTTTCTACGAAGATCCTAGTGTACTCTTTTTCTCCACCCACCAGTTCCCATTTTACCCCGGAACAGGGAGCTTAAAGGAGATCGGCAGCGGCGAGGGTGAGGGATATACAGTGAACGTCCCTATGCCGCCAGAGATGGGAGATAACGAATTTATTAAAATTTTTGATGAGCTCTTAAAACCAGTCATTGAGCAGTATAAGCCTGAGTTTATTTTGGTCTCAGCTGGTTTTGATATATTTATTGAGGACCCGCTTGGCGGAATGAGGGTTACTCCTGAGGGGTTTGCAAAATTGACCAGGATGCTGACTGATATGGCTGACAAAGTGTGTGATGGTAAAATTATATTTCTCTTAGAGGGCGGATATAACTTAGACGGGCTTTGGATCTCCACAAAAGAAATGCTTGAGGAACTGCTAGATAAAAAACACTCTGATTATGATATTGGAAATGTGGAAACAAATGCAGATAATTTAATACAAGAAGTAAAAAATGCGTATTCTGCGCACTGGAAGTTTTAACCTTTTTTTGATTCTTTTCTAAAGTCTTTGCCTTTAAGATATATGAACTCACACATCTCAAAAAGCCTTGAGGCGATCCTCTCCCCTACCCTTACCTCTAATATTTCATGAGTATCACCGATCTCTTTGGCAATGTCATAAGTTATGTAATTAGTTGTAATTAATGTCTTTTTTGATGCATTATAGCGCTTTGAAATAAGCTGATCCAAGATATTGAGCTCCCACTCATTGCTCCTTCCCTTACCTAGCTCATCTATCACGAGCACGTCAGTTTCAATAAGGGGCGCTATTACATCATTCTCAGGAGTGCCCTCTGAATAGGCTTGCTTAAGCTCTGAGAGCAGGTAGAAAAAATCTTTAAACATGCACTTTACCCCGTGCTTTAGTGTAAGCTCAGAGATCGTGCCCACAGCAAGATGGGTTTTCCCAATTCCCGAGGGGCCCATGAGCAAAAAGCCGTCTTTGGTTGGATATTTATTTACAAACTCTTCTTTCGCATATTGAAGTGCATGCTGAAGTGAGACGTTCTTTATCCCTTGCCCAAGTCCTGCATCGGCCTTGAACACATGAGAATATTTAGCCGGAATCCCGGCAAGGTTATAGAGCTTCACATTTCTTCTTATAACGCCGCAGAATTGACATGGTGCAACATAGGAATAGCCTCTTTCATTAACTGAGAGTATGCTGCCGTCGCCCTCGCAATACGGACAGTCCAATACGCACTTACACAAAATAGCCTTTGCATTGCTATTGGAATCTTCAATCGTATAACCAGCGTAATTACAGTTATCACATCCAAGTTTTTGGAGCTTTCTAGCCATTATCATCTCCAAGTACGCTTTTAATACCGAATTTACCGGCCATTATTTCGTCTCTAAAAGAAGCAGTGCTCTCTTGTATCGCAGCCTGGGTCATATGTCTGGTTCTATTTCCTATCATACTCTTTGCTTCTGTCATAATTTCAGATTGCTCATCTTCAGAGAGTGATTCGAACAAATATTGATTGCACTCTTTCTCAATCTGAGATACTAAACTTACTATATTTTCAGTCGTGTCAGATCTATTGGATATAAACTTTTCTTTCAAGTTTGTATAGTATGATTTTAGCTTATCCTGATCTGATGATTCTATATAACTGCTAATACGGTTAACTATGTGATCCAAGTTCTGATCCGCATCTATGGCCCTTTTTAATTCATTTTTAATTATAGGGCTATATTCCTTAATTGAATCCTCTACATATTCTTGGCACCTTTTCAAATTCCTAAGTGAAGAAGATCCCTTTTGTTTTTCTTTCTCAAAAGCCTGATTTATACCTTTGAATACGACCTCTTTAGGTACATGTTTATTTTGCCATTCCAAAATTATACTATAGTCCATAGATGAGAGCATTATCCCCTCTCCTGCCAATTTGAGAAAGTAGTTCTCGACATCTTTAATATAATTAGAATCGCGCTCCATAGGGTGTAATTATTCTAAACCAATTCTACAAAATTCCAAAAAGAGATAAAAATATAGAGTTGTATATACAATAAAATGGTATAAAAAAGGGAGCCGAGGCTCCCTTTATAAAGTTAAGCAGCTCTGTAATTTCTTTTTATAAGTCTTCGTATAAGTATTAAAGCAGGGAATAACATTAAGAATGATAGATTAGAAATGTTGCCGCTGGAAGGTGCCAAAGAACATCCACCTCCTCCACTGTCATTATCAATGTTTTGTATAACAGCTAGACATTCCGCTATAAACACCTCTGAGTTCAGATCAGGATTATCACCCGTTAAATCTGATGAATTTAGTGATGTTAAAAAAGTAAAATCAGCATTAAGTGCAGTGCTAAAGGTGCTGGCTCCTGTTGAAGATGTATGCTGAAAGAACATATCATCACCTAGATCGTAGAGGAATATTTCCCTTGAGTTCCCTGGATTGCCCCCGGTAATATCTGCCAGACTTGCGAAAATAATGGTGTTTCCATCTGGACTGAACCTTGGAAGATTACTATTAGAATTTGTCATAGTTATCTGCGTAGTGCTATCTGCTAATATATCGTATAGAAATATCTCAAGACTACCATCAGGATTATCTCCTGTGAGATCAAGATTAGAATCAAAAACTATAAGAGACCCATCAGGACTAAATGCGGGATTTCGGTTACTAGAAACTGTACTGTCTGTGCTATCGGTTACTTGTGTGATTACATCAGTATTAGCGTTGTAAAGATAGAGTTCCTGACTTAGATCGGCGTTGGCGCCTGTGAGGTCTCCTAATGACTGGAACGACACCATTGTTCCATCAGCGCTAATACCCGCACGAAGATTATGACTAATTACTGTAGTATCTGTAATTTGAATAAATGACAATGTGTCGATATCGAAGAGAAAAACCTCTGGATTACCATCTGGATTTTCACCTGTATGATCTCTGTTGGAAACAAAAGCTATGTGAGTACCATCAGAATTGATTATTGGGAACCGGGAAACAAATGCGCCGCCGCCTGTTGTATCTGTAAGCTGGTCTATTGCAAGAGTTTCAGTATCCAGTAAGAACACCTCTCTGCTGCCATCAGCATTATCACCTGTAATATCATTCTCAGATGTGAATACAACCAACGAACCGTCACTACTCATAGTCGGGCTTAGATTGTTATCACCAGTAGTATCTGTTGCCTGCATGAATGTGTCAGTATTTACATCGTATAGAAAAATCTCCGCGTTTCCATCGATATTTAAACCTGTCAAGTCCTGGTTTGAAACAAACACAACGAGTGACACATCAGAGTTAGCTTTAAGATCACTTGTGATACCACCTATCGTGTCAGTTATCTGAGTATAAGTACAGTCAAAATCTTGAGAATAAGCAAAATTTGAGACCGAAATTACGGTCATTATAAATCCAAATACCACTGCCACTAGCATATTGAGTATAAACATCGTAGTTAAACCCCCTGTGATTTATGATTTTAAAGAATCAGTAACATGCCACAACAAAAAGGTTCAAATCTCAATTTATTTACTTATTGATAGATGTTTATGTAGAGTTGCTGCAAGTTGAGAAAGAAGAAGGAGCAATAGCTCAAAACCTAGATTGAAATCGCCTATGACACCGCCAGTCATCCGATTCAGTTTATATGGCCATAATACAATATAGAAGTAAGTAATTCAAGAATTACTGTCATTGCGATTGGACCCAGCAAAGATATAGTTTTAATGGGGATCACGAATCAAGGAAAGTTCGGCTGACTAAGTGACTAAGACTCTATTTCTTTTCTCATAAGAGAAATAGTCTCAGCATAGTCTTTTGTGCCGAAAATACCAGAGCCGGAGACTATAGAATCCGCTCCTGCATCTGATATTAGTTTAATATTATCAAGCTTTATTCCGCCGTCAACTTGAATTAAAGGCGGGTTTGGGAACTCATCTATGATCTCTCTAAGGGTGCTTACCTTATCCACCATAGACTCTATAAATTTCTGGCCCGGAAAACCCGGTTCTACTGTCATAATAAGCAC
>JBCCIH010000133.1 GCA_039028315.1 Thermodesulfobacteriota bacterium
AGATTAATCTTTGTTGCTAATGAGATTACGAAAACTCTTAAAGAGAATAATCCTAAAATAAAAGTTGCACTTAACATGGGTTATGAGATTTTCTACAAACCAAAGAACGCTCTATCATGGTATGCACATAGTGAAGAGCTTGCTAAGAGTTTTGATTATGTAGCCATAATGGCATATCAAAACCAGATGATGAAAGAGCTAGGGATTGATTTAAATGAAGCAGGCGATCTTATAGCAGCCAACACTGATAACGCAACCAATGTCATGGGTAGTCCTGATAAAGTGCTCATGAAACTTCAAACCATGAACTGGGATAACAGGGAAAAACTTCCAAACAGAGAGATCAGGTACATTTACCAAAAGATCGAGTCTTCTTCAAAAGATGTAGGGATTGCTTTTGTTCCGTGGGAGAACAGGAGTTATAAGTTTATTAGACCCTAAAAGAGTTTTTTGCTGTCTAGATTAAGGGTTACAGGGCCCCAGTTTAATAGATAAACATCCATCATTGCTCTAAACTTTCCTGTCTCAACTTTAACCCCTCTATCTTTTATTTTCTGAACAAATAGCTCATACAGTTCTTCCGCCAGCTCCGGTGGAGCGGCGCTGTCGTACGAGGGCCTTCGGCCTTTTCTGCAGTCGCCATAAATTGTAAACTGTGATACCACGAGTATCTCTCCCCCAGTATCCAATACAGAGTCGTTCATCTTGCCTTCTTCGTTTTCAAATATGCGAAGATTTACAACCTTGTCCACCATATAATCGACATCGTACTGTTCGTCGTCTTTCCCAACGCCCAATAGTATGAGTAGACCCTCTCCTATTTGGCCTATCTCTTCGCCGTCAACTTCAACCCTGGCTGTTTTAACTCTTTGTAGAACTATTCGCATGTTTTTGAATAAATATAGTTGGATTAGAAAAACTAATTATAGACAATGCCCATGAGGAAGCAGGGTGAGCCCTACTCCCTCACGGTTTAATTTCTGATTAAAATACTATCCTTCTAAAATAAATGTGATTTTTATATGAGCTCTATACTCGGCTACCTGTCCATCTTCACCAATAGAAGCATTCATTTTAGTTACTTCAATTCCAGTAAGACCTCTTAGGGTCTGATTTGCTCTGTCTAGAGCATTTTGAACTGCATCGTCCCAAGACTTCTCTGATGAACCTATAATCTCTGTAATTCTAGCTACAGCCATTTTACTTACCTCCTAGAGTATAGTTTGCACTACTAATATAAATATAATCACATCAGCATAGTTTAAGTCAAGATAAAATCTCTTAAAATATCATATTTTATTACACAAAACCGAGATTCATGATATAATCAATGTCCTAATAAATCTAAAAAACAAACAAGAAGCATTATGAGTTGCTAGGAGGAATAAAATGCCGATAGATTTTGAGCTCACTGATGAACAGCAGATGTTCAAAGATACTATAAGAGACTTTGGAGAAAATGAGATTTCTCCACTGGTTGAAGATGCGGAAAATAATGAGAAGTTTCCCGTAGAAATCTTTCCAAAACTTGGCGAGATGGGATTTTTGGGAATCTCATTTCCAGAAGAATATGGCGGCGTAGATTTAGACAAGGTTACAGAGTGCATATTTGCTGAAGAAATGGGACGAATAAACGCAGGGATTGCAATGTGCGTAAATGCCCATACAAGTCTTTCGATGATCCCCATACTTAACTTTGGTAATGATGCTCAGAAAGAAAAATATCTCATCCCTGGTATTGAAGGTAAGATAATTGGAGCTTTGGGTCTCACAGAGCCTGATGCAGGATCAGATGCAAGAAGCATCAGGGCAACGGCAGTCAAAAAAGGTGACAAGTATATTATAAACGGCACTAAAACATGGATAACAAACGGAACAATGTGCGACTATGTGATTGTTGCTGCTTATACTGATAAAGAAAAGAAAGGGACTGGAATCAGCTTGTTTATTATTGATGCCGATGCTCCTGGGTTTACAGAGAAGAATAAGATACATAAACTAGGCCACAGATCAGCAGATACCGCGGAGCTTGTGTTTGAGAACTGCGAAGTTCCAGAAGAAAACCTTTTAGTTGGAGAAGGCGGTTTTAACGGCGCTATGGCGACCCTTTTAGGAGCGCGTATCACTCACGCTGCAAAATCAGTAGGGCTTGCTCAAGCTGCATTTGAGTTTTCGCTAAACTATTCAAAAGAGCGTGAGGCTTTTGGAAGAACAATTTCAAAGTTTCAGGCTATCAGTTTTAAGCTTGCACAGATGGCAACTAAGATTGAAACAGCAAGGCTTCTAGTATACAAAGCAGCTTGGTTATACAGTAATGATAAGAAAGCTCTTAAAGAAGCTTCAATGGCTAAGCTTTATGCAGCCGAGGTCGTGCAGGATGTATGCACTGAGGCAGTTCAGGTACTTGGCGGATACGGATACGGTGTTGAATTTCCAGTTGAAAGATATTACAGAGACGCCAAGCTAGCGTCCATAACCGAAGGAACATCAGAAATTCAGCATGTAGTTATTTCAAGAGAGCTGGGTATCTAAAACTCATAATATTATTTCCAATAAAAACTATAAAAGGATATAAAAAAACGGGGAAGCATCCAAAGATGCAACCCCGTATTTTTTTGTCTAATTTATAGATCCGATTATGACCATGGAGCTGACATATCTTCAGCTTCTGGGTCTCTAAATTTTAGCCACTTAGATGAATCATAGTGAGCTGGCGCATAGCATACGATAGCTGTTGTTGCTATGAGCTGTTCAGGTGTAGATTTTGTTAATTCAGCTCTTTTTTGAATAGTAGCAAAAATTGGATCTGGTATTGTTACTGTTACTTCTGCCATTTTTAGAACCTCCTAATTTTAAACTTGTTAGTCTGTCTCTTTGATACCTTTTTCTTTTCTGTAGTTGTCGAGAACTTCTCTCTTAACAGTAGGTGTTAATTTGAAGTCACCTTCTACTGCACCTTCTGCTGAAGCATCAACCTCATCTTGAGGTAACAATTCAAGCTTAGTATCACCAGCGTTAACTGGATCATCCAACATTGAAGGAGCAAATTTCCAGTTTGTAAGAGATTCTTTTCCAAGTCCGAATCTGATTGTGAGTTTGTTAATCTCTTCGAGTCTTCCAGGTAGTGGTCCTGGAGCTTGAATGAGTTTTAATTCTTTTAAGAGTTCAAGTGTAGCAGCGTCTCTTTCAAAAGGCTGTCCAACTTTACTCTTAAAAAACATGGTTTCAAAAGGAGGTCTTCCTCTTGTACCACCACCATCTAGGTTCTCTGATGGATAGCCAACAGTCATTAGCCAGCAGAACACATATGAAGGTCCAAGGTTAAATTTATCTTTAACATTTCTTCTAGCTCCTCCGCTAGCTCCGTTTAAGCATGTGCCTAAACCAAGTGAGCTTGCAACAAGGATTGCATTTTGAATTGCGTTACCTAGGTCAATGCAAGCGAGTCTATGAAGAATAATATCAGGAAGAATTGCTGGAAGCGGGAATAGTCTGTTAACCCTCTCATACTCCCAACCATGCGCAGCATCTAATCCGCCAGTTCTCATAAGATCGTGCAGCTGCTGTCCTTGCACGTCATAAGCTGACATTTCATAACACCAGAAAATAAGAATCGGAGCCATCTGTGTTGTAATCTGACTCCAGTCAGAGATAAACTCCCAAATCTCAGGGTCTTCGTCTCTATAAACTACAATAGCTCTTTGTCCATTGAAGTTACCTGCTGAAGGTGCAACTCTTGCAGCCTCTAGCATAGCCTGAATTTTCCATCTCTCAACAGGCTTATTTGGTTCATACCATCTAATAGATCTTCTCAAACCGATAGCCTCAAAAGTATCGAGCGGATTAACTTCGCTTGCTTGAGGAAGACCATCAACAATAAGTTCACTCATTTTAGCCTCCTAAATCAATAATTTTTTCTAACCAGACAATCAAGGATATTATTATTTTTAGACTAAAAAGTCAAGTAATTTCTGCAATTAAGATCCAATTTTATAAAATCACTTTTTACTGTGATTATGGAGTAAGATTTGTTTCTTTCCTGTTGCGTATTAAATGCCCCAAATCTGGCAAGCTTTTAAGCATCCGATATGGTCTCAAAACTCTTAAATTATTTGATAATTTAGGTCTTGAAATTGGCACATTGATTGCTATTTTAAACTTATATCCTTTTACAGGAGGTATATAAAAATGAAATTTGACAAATTGACAATTAAAGCGCAAGAAGCATTGGCAGAAGCACAGTCTCTAGCCCAGGAGGGTAACAACCAAGTTGTGGACATACCACATGTTTTGATAGCCCTATTGGCAGAGGATGGTATTCCGGCACAGGTTATAGGTAAAATCGGAGCTGCATTAGACGTTGTTAGAGGTCTTGCACAGGACGAAGTAAATAAACTTCCAAAGGTTCAGGGAGACAATGATCAGGTCTATCTAAGCAGAGAGCTAAGTAAGGCATTTAAAACTGCGGAGAAAGAAGCCAAGTCTCTAGGTGACGAATATCTAAGCACAGAGCACTTACTGCTTGGTATAGTGCAAGATTCTACAGGTGAGCTCAAAAACGAGCTTAAACGTCTTGGTATAACAAGAGACAGCATCCTAAAAGTACTAAAGGATGTGAGAGGTAATCAAAACGTTACCTCGCAGTCTCCAGAGGACACTATGCAGTCTCTTAAACAGTACGGAAAAGACTTCACAGAGCTTGCGCGGCAGGGAAAAATTGACCCTGTAATCGGTCGTGATGATGAGATCAGACGTGTCATACAAGTGCTCTCTAGAAGAACAAAGAACAATCCTGTTCTCATTGGAGAGCCTGGTGTAGGTAAGACCGCAATTGCAGAGGGGCTTGCTCAGAGAATTGTAAACGGCGATGTTCCAGAGGGGCTGTTAAACAAACAGCTCATTGCGCTTGATATCGGAGCGCTTGTAGCTGGAGCTAAGTATAGAGGACAGTTTGAAGAGCGTCTTAAAGCCGTTCTCAAAGAAGTTACAGACTCTGACGGACAGATAATTCTATTTATTGACGAGATCCACACGGTTGTGGGTGCTGGGGCTACTGAGGGCGCAATGGATGCGTCTAACATGCTAAAACCCGCACTTGCAAGAGGAGAGCTTCACTGTGTTGGTGCTACCACGCTTGATGAGTTTAGAAAATATATTGAAAAAGATGCCGCGCTAGAAAGGCGATTCCAGCAAGTGTTTGTTGATGAGCCATCAGTTGAGGAAACAATATCTATTTTGCGCGGTCTTAAAGAAAAGTACGAAGTCCATCACGGTGTTAAAATAAAAGATGAGGCTCTTATTGCAGCCGGAGTTCTTTCTAACCGCTATATCACAGGAAGGTTTTTGCCTGATAAGGCAGTTGATTTAATTGACGAAGCTGCAGCCAGGCTTAAGATGGAAATTGATTCCATGCCTACTGAGATTGATGAGATTGAAAGACGCATTATGCAGCTTGAGATAGAGCGTGAAGCGCTTAAGAAAGAAAAGGACTCTGGTTCTAAAGAAAAACTTGGCGGCATTGAAGAGACTATTGCAAATCTAAAAGAAGATTCGGACACACTTAAAGCGCATTGGTCTCGAGAGAAAGAACATATCTCTGAAATACGGACCGCTAAAGAAGAGATTGATCAGCTTAGATCTACTGCTGAGAAAGCCCAGCGTGAGGGCGATCTCTCAACAGCTTCAGAGCTTCTATACGGCAAGCTTCCTGATCTGGAAGAAAAAGTCGATGAGCTAAGTAAAGAGCTGGCTGAAATTCAGAAAGAAAAGAAGATGCTAAAAGAAGAAGTTGACTCAGATGACATTGCGGCAATTGTAGCCAAATGGACTGGAGTTCCGGTAACTAGATTATTAGAAGGTGAAGTTGAAAAGCTTATTCAGATGGAAGACAGACTCCACGTTAGAGTTATTGGACAAGACGATGCGATCACCGCAGTCTCAAACGCTCTTAGACGCTCGCGGGCAGGACTTTCTGATCCAAACCGTCCTATTGGTTCTTTCTTATTCTTAGGACCAACAGGAGTTGGTAAGACTGAGCTTGCTAGAGCCCTTGCAGAGTTTATGTTCGATGATGAGCACGCGATGGTCAGAATCGACATGAGTGAGTATATGGAAAAGCACACTGTGTCGCGTCTAGTCGGGGCACCTCCTGGATACGTCGGATACGATGAAGGCGGTCAACTATCTGAGGCTGTCAGACGCCGACCCTACTCTGTCATACTCTTTGACGAGATAGAAAAAGCTCATACCGATGTCTTTAATGTGCTTCTTCAGATTTTAGATGACGGACGTCTGACTGATGGTCAGGGACGGACAGTTGATTTTAAGAATACGATCATAATTATGACCTCAAATCTTGGCTCAGAGTACATTCAGGAGTATGTAGAAAGACCTGAGACTATGGCTGAGAGAGTTATGGAGGTCGTAAAGGGCTCATTTAGGCCTGAATTCTTAAATAGAATCGATGAAACGATCATATTTACCCCTCTAGGGCTCGATGATATTAAGAAAATCGTCGATATTCAGATCAATCATCTTGCTCACAGGCTAGAGGAGCGCGGCGTGAGCCTAGAATTAACCGATTCTGCTAAGCAAACAGTCGCAGAGAGCGGATATGACCCTGTTTATGGAGCGCGTCCACTTAAACGGACAATTCAGAAGCTTATTCAGGACCCGCTTGCAACAGATCTTCTACAAGGCGAGTTTAATGAGGGAGATCACGTAGTGGTCGACACTGATAAAGATAACAAGTTATTCTTGGCAAAAGAAGTTAAAACCAAGAAGAAAAAAGCAGCAAACGAATAATCACCGAAAAGACGCTTGTTTAGAGATAAACGGCGTCTTTTTTTTAATATTTACAACATTTTAAGAAATACACTTTATATTTAATATCAAGTGTATAAAGGGTCCGCTCTTACACTTCATATATTACTTTACACCTTGATTATAATACACTGCATTTATTGATATCTTATAAATATACTTAGTGATCTCAATGACTTTG
>JBCCIH010000134.1 GCA_039028315.1 Thermodesulfobacteriota bacterium
TACCGGATTTCTCCCAGTTTATATGACTGTCGGCAGTAAACCCGTGTAGCAGCATAATAGGATCGCCGTCGCCCTGGTCCCAATAAGCTATTCCCACATCATCAAAACTGTTAAATATCTGCATAAATAATATTCTAGCACATGGGGTTACTTTGTGCTGGTAAATGATTGAGCACAGAATTAAATAAGATTTGACTTTATAAATAGCTATATATTAAGATATTTTTAGATAGCTCACTATGGGGAACTAATAAGATGGGTGTCGATAGAAGAAAATTCCTGACAATAGCTGTAAAAAGTATTGGGGCTCTTGGTCTAATTAAAGCCTATAGTTTTAGCGGATCATTTTCCATCGCCCAGGATGCTAAGAAAGTAAGCCCATCGCCTGTACCTCAGGTTTGGTCAAGCAAAAAGATGATTGTTAACACAAACTCAGGGGTTGTACATTGGCCCCACCCTCAAGTGTTTAAGATTACAGCCTATAGTGTCAATCCTGACAATTCAAAAGAGCTTGATGTAAAAGGTTCACATGAAAAAGTATCAGCTGACCCTAATCTTAGATTCGATAAGAGTAAGAGCGGAGTTATTTACGAACATCTTGCACTTTCAGAGATAGTTGTAGAGGACAAAGAAACTCTTAGCTTTGATAACGGTAGTTTAGGAAATAGCATAGAGATACTAAAAATAGCTGTGAGTGAGCCTGGCAACAATGAAAACTGGAGACTATACGATTTAATCGCGAGGCTTGTAATGTTACAAAATGAGGATGACCCGGTTAAAGCAAGATCACAGATAGTTGAGATTTTCAGTAGTTCACAAATATCCGGAAATTGGACCAAAAGAGAATCACTATCAAAAGTGAGTGATGAAAAGAAATTTAAAAAATGGCATGGAAAAACAGTTGATAAGAAATATGGTGATTATAGAAAAAGTTTAATAAACCGTGTAAATTCTTCAAAGAGCATAACTAAAGATTCTTAAGAACTAATAAGTTTTCGGGTCTTCTAAATTTTAAGATACTCAGGTGCTGAGAGATGAGCTTCCCCGTCACGCAATATTAGTTTTTTAGATCATCAGTATTTCCCAATTATATAATTTTTCCTCAACTTAAATTTTTATAAGAAATAAGAATATTATGTGTTAAGTTTAAAGAGTTAAAGGTGTATTATATGAAACAGTCCAGAATAAAGGCTCTAATATTTCTATCACTAATATTTTTTGCCGTAAGCTGCGGAGGAGGAGGCATATACTATCCGGGCAAGCCGAAAACAGTGAAGCCATCTCCCACCCAAGCCCCAAAAGTAGAAAAACAACAGCCCCAAAAACCGGCTAAATCAACAAAATCGGCTAGTAATGTATTTAATGCCCAATATTTAGACGTATGGTTAGCTGCAATACAAAGCGTGAATTGGATTAAATGGAATATAGCATTTCTTGATGAAAAACAAGGTATCATAAGACTTAAAGAAGCCTATGCATACAGAAAAGCGGGCAAACTTCTTAGAACATATACCTGGCCAAGTAAAGAGGCCATCCAAACCTCAAGCATAAATGACTATTTGCAAAAGATAGGCAGGTATAATCCCGGTCATTCAAACACTGTGTTTACTCAAGAGAATCTAACTATGAAAATAATCAAAGTTACTGCTGATCAAACAAAAGTAGAGATTGATTACACCATCAGACCTTATACCTTCTCAGGCAAGATCGGCTACGAGATCGAATCAAATGGTTTTATAGAATCACTTCTACTAGACAGAATTAGAGAAACTCTTGACGAAAGCCCAGTAGCCAAGAGATAATATTTTTGTGACCACTCTTTTACTATCCATTGGAATCATTGTTGCTTTTGCAATACTGTTTTGGCTGGACAAAAAACAAGGCCCTGAGCCTACACGTGCGATAGTTCATCTATTTGACGTGCTTAGAAACCTGAGCTGGGAGATGACCCAGGATGATATTAAAACCAGTTTTGAAGGGTTTAACACAGGCAAAGAGATCAGGCTTAACAAAAAAACTACTCTTAGTCATAAGGAAAATCTAGAGGGTCAAGAGATCTATACTACTTTTAGTTTTACAAATGATAGGGACTCTCTAGTTAACCAAGCACAGATAAAGCTATCTCGAGTAAACAAAAAAGATATTGATCTTCTATTTAGCACAGTTTGCAAGCAGTACGGTCAGCCTGATAGACATGATTCAGGTTTTGAAGGATCGGTAAAATGGTCAACTGAGCCAGGAATATTAACACTTGAAAATACAGCTCCTGAAGAATACACACTGACTATAAAAGAAGAAAAAATCAATGTTCCTGATCTTTAGGGTTTATATAGACCCATGGCGCTTATGATCTGGTCCATATTCTCGTGCGCAGCTTCTCTAGCGCGGTTAGTGCCTTCTCTGAGTATGTCTCTAACATCATCCGGGCGTTTTTCATATTCAGCGCGTTTTTCTCTTATCGGCTCTAAGAGCTCATTAATGGCTGCAGCAAGTTTTTTCTTTACCTCAACATCACCCACATTGCCAGTTGAGTAGCGCTCCTTAAGATCATCTATTTCAGGGATATTCTTGTTAAACGCATCATGATAAATAAAGACAGGGTTACCTTCGACTTTTCCAGGTATATCTGCTCTAACTCTGTTAGGATCTGTAAACATACTCATAACCCTTTTACCAACCTGTTTTTCATCATCAGAGAGATATATACAGTTATCTAGACTCTTACTCATCTTCCTGTCGCCATCGGTCCCAACGAGCCTTGAGGTCTGGCTGATTACAGGATCCGGCTCCTCAAAAAACTCGCCGTATAAGAAATTAAACCTTCTCGCAAGCTCGCGAGTGAGCTCTATGTGGCTTAGCTGATCCTCGCCCACCGGAACTTTAGTTGCTTTAAACATTAATATGTCAGCCGCCATTAATACTGGATATCCGAGCAGCCCGACTGAGTAATTATCCCCTACGCCCATGTCTTGTATCTTTTCTTTAAGCGTAGGTATTCTCTCAGCTCTTGGCACGCCGCATATCATTGCCAGCATCGCATATAGCTCTGTAATATAAGGGATCTGAGACTGGACATAAAAAGTGGACTTATTCGGATCCATACCGACACTAAGCCAATCCATAACCATTTCAAGAGTGTTTTGCTCAACTTCGGCAACTTTATCATAGTGAGTAGTAAGCATATGGAGATCAGCAACCAAGAAATAGCAGTCGTAGTCGTTTTGGAATGCTATGCGGTTATATAATGATCCCACAAGATGTCCCAAGTGGAGTCTTCCCGTGGGTCTGTCTCCAGTTACAAGTATTGGTTTAGTATCAGCCATAATTTAGTAAATCCTCCAATAGTCTAGTGAGACCCAGTACTATACATGTTTTGTTGAATTTTAAAATTTAGTATGATTCAATTTGCCCTTGCGTCTTGCGGACGGTTTAGTTCATATCCGCATACAAAATCAGCAATTTGTGAGCTCACTGTGCCGTCTACTATGGGCTGAGGTTCATATGGTGCCGGCTGCTGCTCGACAAGCCTTCCAAGAGAGTCATAGAACTTTGAGTCGGTATATGAGTAAGTTCTGGCATTACAGTCTACTTCAGATTCAATACGTACTTCTTTAAATGAAAGTCCATCCTGATCACGCTGCGAGTTTTCAAACTCAAGCCTGCTCCAAGAGCTTATAAGGCCGTTGTTATCCTCAATAGTATCAGGGTCAACAAAAACGGAGTATGCTCTCTCACCTGTGACTCCACCAACTAAAAACCAGTTATCATCTTTTTTGCTCGGTTCATAATTTTTTACCATTTGTGATCGAGGAGGAGTATTAGCAGTTTTCTCTTCTTTTGGCTCTGGTTCAAGTGTAATGATCTCCTTAGGGCTCTGAGTTGTCCCTTCTGAAGTTTCGGGCTTGGTAATTTGCTCAGTTACATCTGAGGTAGGCTCTTGATCTTGTGTTTGTGGCACATCTTGAACTACGGGCTCAGCAACCTGTTTATCCGCACATGAATAACTAAGCGATAGGATTAAAACAAAAATAGCTAGAATTGAGACTATACGCATCTATTCTTTACTTATTATCTGCTGGAGCTTGAGGTCTTTGTGGACCATTCTTTTTATAAATTAAAGGGTCATGAGTGCGGCCTTTTCTGAATTGAACCAGTACGTTTCTGTCTACTTTTGTAATTGGCAGAAGCTTTGCAAATTTTTCCTGTCCCAAAATCATCCTTAAGTTATCAACTGAATCAACAAAGTAGTTTGATGCTTTTAAGTTCGAGGATTGAACTAGCAAAGATAATCGTTTTAGTTCTGTTGGATTAAATTCATCACTATCAAGCTCTTTCATAAACTGTTTTTGATATTCTCTGGTCTTAACCTCTTGGTTCATAATTATAATAGAATTCTGTTTACTTGTTTTATTTATGTTATCAATTGCATTATCATCGAGATCCAGATTCTGAACTTTGCGCAGCATATTGATATACATTCTGCTATATATTCCTCCTTGAAGCTTTACGGCTTTAGGTGTTTTAATTTGCTGCGAACCGCTTGCTTTTTTCTCTTGGTTCTGCGCCTGTGAGTATCCGGACAAAATAAAAAGTAAACTAAATGCAATAACTATTGCTCTCATATAGAAAGAACCTCCTGACTTAGTAGAACAATATTTTAACCGAAGATTGGCAGTTTTATATCAATATTTTTTGAAACGGTTTAAAGTCAAACTTAAAGATCTAGGAATTGTGTAATTCTGGCTAGAGAATATTTGCCCCAAGTTTAGTGATACGTTCATAACGGCCATCATCAACAAGAAACTTGGATAGATAGTACTCAGTCTTTATCGAATCCTCGATATTGGATTTTCCCTGATGTGCTATTGAACAATAAATTTCTTTTGAATCTAAAGAAATACTATGAATAGTGCTTATCCAAATTTTACTAAAAGGCGGACTGATACTGATATCATTTTTATTTACTAGCTCTACCATCTCTTTGGTCTTAAGATTAATTTTCATAATTGAGTTCCACTCATATCCGTCATACGCGCCATTTTTGATTTTAATCTCAAGCACATTTACATATACTTCTGAGTTCTGAGATATTACTGCATCTTCATAGCTAAAGTATCCTCTGGCTGGAGTTATTCTGCCATATGTATCATCTGAAAGATGTCTCGCCCACAAGCTCTTAATTCCGTAGCCTTGCCCTATATTTTTATTAAAATGAGCTATAAGTGTTTTAGAATTAGGCTCATACAAAAATCCAACGAAATTGCTCACATCATTTATTCCATGCTCTTCCCAGTTGTTCAACTCATACTCCTCACCATTTTCACTATTAAATTAAGATACATACGTTCGTAAACACCTGAGGAATGGTGTATTATTGATAATAAATAGTAAACATACGAACTTAGATACTTTTGTAAAGTCCAAGCATAGTCCTATTATACGATTAAGAAGGTAGGACTATTATCAGACCAAAAGGGCAAACACCTAGCATTATTATATTCAAGAACGAATATAATTTACCAGCCATTTTCTTAGAACATTGGAAACATAATCTCTCTCTATATCAGTTAATTCATGGTCAATAGAAGGTATTTCGTGCCATTTGCTAAGACATCCTCTACAGCACGTGGCAGTCGCATGCTGGGCAATAAATATTGGGTGGTTTTTCATCGGAGTCTGCTTGCCGTCATTAACCGGGTTAGCAGGTGCTAGTCTTTGATCAACAAAATCTCGTCCATGGTCTAATATCACTTCAAGCCCTTTAGAATGAAGATAGTTAAGTTCTTTTCCTTTTAACTCAAAGCTTAATCGAAACTTTGATTTGGCTAATTTTTCAAAGAGAGTATCAAGATCATTCATTTATCTTGTTCAGAGTCATCTTGATGCTGCTTTGCATGACGCTTTAGGATATCCAGGGATAAAATAGATTCCGCAGCTAGTTTTGAGACTGAAACTACAATGCATGCTACGCCTAAGATGGTGGTTATCTCGAGCACCTTTTTGGATGTAGCAACACCCATATTATTTACCAAAAACGCTACAAGAGATCCAAGAGAAAAAAACGCGACACTAAGATATAGCCCTAATAGACTATTTCTAAAAAGATGTGCTCTTCTAAGCTCCTGCTTAACCCTATCAGTTTTTAACATGCACTCTTCTTCAGAAAAGTCATGAATAGTATTGTTAATTACCGTATATCTTTGAGAAGTAGACATTATAAGCAGTGCCACTCCTGGTATATATGTGAGAGGAATTAATAATTCAAGGGCGTTCATTTCCATTTTTCTGCTCCCATTCAATAAAATTTATATTACCACATATTAGATACTGTTTGTCATACTTAGTTCCGAAGAAAAAGACTATTTACTATAGATTGACTATTGTTTTTTAGAATGTGCTATATAATAATTCGCTGAACACTATGAGCGGCATCTTGACAAACCGAACTTTCCTACTTTTTTTGATTCCTGTTCTTGCGGGCGCTTTAATGGGAGTTTTATTTTTATATCCGCTAAATGAATTTGTTTACTTTCATGAACATGTACCTACTCCCGGCACAGGATGGAGTTACACATGGGATCATCTTTGGCTTGGTCTTACCGGACACTATCCTATAAAAGTTCCTTTCTACGGAGCTGTGGGTGCATTTTTAGGCCTGGTCGCAGCTTTGTTTTTTAATTCTCTCTACAAAAGCACAGCTCAGATCAAACAGCTAAGCGATGAGCTTCAAAAAGACCTTTTAGCCCTTATATCTCACGGAGAAAGCGCTACGGCAGAGTTTAAATCTACTTTCAAGTGGGATCTTAAAGAATCCAAGCCCAATAAAGCACTTGAGGATGTGGTGCTTAAAACACTTGCCGGTTTTATGAACTCTCAGGGCGGCACACTTATTATTGGAGTGGCCGATGACGGCCAAATTGTAGGGCTTGAGCA
>JBCCIH010000135.1 GCA_039028315.1 Thermodesulfobacteriota bacterium
ATGTACTTCCTGCATAGTTTTCTTATTGTGCGTGATTAGAACAACCTGGGAGTTTTTATCTATTTCCTTTATTAGTTCCATAAAATAGGAAGTATTCCTATCATCTAATGGAGCATCTATCTCATCAAAAAGTAAAAAAGGCGCAGGTTTAATCAAGCAAGCCGAGATAATAAGGGCGATTGCTGATAGCGCTTTTTCTCCTCCTGAGAGTAGGTTAATTGACTGAAACTTCTTACCCCCTGGTCTGACCATAACCTCAACACCGGTCTCTAAAATATTGTCTTGATCAGTAAGCACCAGTTTACCCTCGCCGCCTCTAAAGAGCCTTGCGAATATCTCCTGAAACTTTTGGTTCATAACTTCAAAAGCCTCGTTAAATCGCTTTTCTGATTCTTTGTCTATTTTACTTATAGCCTTAGCTAAAGAGGCAATTGCCTGATTTAGATCTTCCATTTGTTCATCTAAAAAAGTGTGTCTTTCTTCGAGCTTGTTAAATTCCTCTGGTGCTAAAAGGTTCACCGGGCCAAATCTTTCAATCCTTTGCTGAAGTCTTCTTAGTCTGGGCTCTTCAATATTTAGATCTACCTCTAAAAGCTCTGTCTCTTCTTCCGGGCTTAGTTCTGCCCTTTGTTCCATGTCATATGAATCGTTTCTTCTAAGCGTGTCCATTATGTTCTCAATCTCCATTTGAACGCTGTTTAGATCTATTTCATATGAGTTGTTTTTGATCCTTGTCTCAGACAGCTCAGTGTTGATATTCTCTCTTTTTTCATTTGTTGTTGTAATTTCTTCCTGGAGTTTTCGTCTTTCATCTGTTCTTTGCGTAAGCTCCTGTTCTTTTTGCTGTAGTCTGTTTTGAAGGTCTTCTATTTCAATTACAGTGCTTCCTTCTTTTTCAATTAGAGATAGTTTTTCCTTTTTCTTCTCTTCTATAGAAGTAGATTCAAGTTCAATTCTTTTATTTATATCAGTTCTTCTTATATCTAGTTCAGCCAAGTCTTCATAGAGGCTTCGTTCTTTTTCTCTAAGAGAGGCGCATATGACTTTTTTGTCTGATATTTCCCTCTCATGGTCTCTCTCGGATTGTTCTTCTTGCTGAATTTTATCTTCAACAGTTGATAATTTTTGCTCAAGTTCGACTTTTTCAACATCTAAAAGCTCAATTTTTGAGTTTGATTCTTCAATCAGCGCTGCTTTTTCTGTTGTATCCATACTTATTTGCTCAAGGCTAGTGTTTACAAGCTCTATTCTCTTTTCTATCTTCTCGAGATAACCCTTTAAATTGAATATATCCTTTTTAGTTTCAGCCTCTTTTATATCAACCTCAATAAGACGGTTGCTATAATCCTCTATTTTGCTTTCAACACTTTGGATTTCACTTTCATTGCTCTTAATTTGAGAGCTAACTTGTTCAATTTGGGACTTAAGTTTTTCTGATTCACTGCTTAACTTTTCAATCTCGCTCTTTCTTTCTAGTACGCCCGGCTGTGTAGGGCCGCCAGTAATAGCTCCATTTGAGTGTAGCAAATCCCCGTCTGCTGTTACATAGGAAGTGTTTTCATTTGCTCCCTTTTTGCTCTCAATCGCTTGGTTTAGGCTATCAGCTAGAAAAACTCTTTTTAATGTCCTTTCAATAACAGTGCTTCTAATGTTTTCAATCTTAACAATATCGTAGAGCGACTTCATTTCTTCACTGCTTTTATATCTCTCAGTGTTTATTCGATCTTCTCTCACCGATATAAATGTTCCCCTGCCTATTGAGCCTTGTTTAAGTGACTCGATAGCATCTATTGCATGTGAGCTTTCATCTACCAAAATCCATTTTAGTGTATCTCCCAGGGCTGTTTCTACAGCTTTCTCATAACCACTTGGTACTGATATGAAATCTGAAAATGTTCCAAGTACACCTTTGCCTTTATTCTCTAAAATAAACTTTCGAATTCCCTCTGGTAGCCATTCATAGTTGGCCTCAATTTGCTGCAGAGCACTTAACCGGGAGTTTATGCCGTTTAACTCTTCTTTAAGATTCTCATTTTTTTCCTGCTCCGATTTCTGCTTCTCATCAAGTGAGCTAAGAGTAAGAGTGAGTTTATCTTTTGTCTCTATGAGATTTTGTTTTCTGGAATCATTTTCCTTTGAAGCATTTTCAAGTTTTGAAATATCACTCAGCGCAAGCGCTCTCTCTTGAACCAATTCTTGATGCTCACTATTGATCTGGGATTTTCTTGTCTGAAGCTCATTTAACTCCTTTTCGTGCCCGAGAGCCGACCCTTTAAGTGAGCTATAATCATTTAAAGTTTTAAATAATAGAGTTCTTATATTTCTTAGCTCATCTCGGGTAGCTCCGTGGCTAGATTTAAGAGCAGTTAAACTATTTTCCTTTTCTAAAATTTCTGCCGCTGCTTTCTCAAGATCCTCTTTAACGTGTTGAGACATATCTCTTTTGGACTGAAGCTGCTCTGTTATTCTGCCCGTCTCGTTCTCAAGCATTACGGCTTCACTTTGTATTTTCTCGATAAATTTATCAATACTTGAGACTTCGTTCTTTAAAAGCTCTTGAGAGGACTGTCTTGTCTGAAGATTGATTCTAGTGATGTTTGTATCTCTCTCACATTCTTTTAAGGATTCCTCAGTGTTTGTAAACTGCAGATTTAGTGTCTTTAAGTGATTTGTAAGTTGCGATGATTCTTTGTCCGTCTGATCGATTTTTTCTTGTATTTGATGCTTTTCGTTGAGAATGGTGTCTTTTCTTTTCTCAAGCTTATAGAGCTTGGCGTTTAATATGACCGACTGCAGTTTGCTGGCTTCTTCTGAGAGTTCCCTAAATTCCTCAGCCTGTTTTGCCTGAAGGCTTAGGGTATCCATCTGGCGCTTTACCTCATTTGCCATATCATCAACGCGGCTTAGGTTTTCTTTGGTTGTTTTAATTCTGGTTTCAGTCTCACGCCGGCGGATTTTGTATTTCCTGATCCCTGCAACTTCCTCAATAAGGGTCCTCTTCTCCTCAGGTTTAGCTGTAATAAGCTTATCTACACTGCCCTGACCAATTATAGAATGAGTCCTAGCACCTGATCCAGTGTCAATGAATATGTCAGTTATATCTTTAAGCCTACAGGATACTCCATTTAAATAATATTCACTCTCTCCGGACCTAAAGACCCTTCTTTTAATCTCAACTTCATCAAAATTATATTTAGGTACCTGCTCTAAGGTTAAAGAAACCTCTGCCATTCCCACGGGCTTAAGCAGCTCACTGCCGTTTGATATTAGCTGCTCCATTCCTTCGGCCCTAAGCAGCCTAGGGTTTTGCTCTCCAAGTATCCATCTTATTGCATCTATCACATTTGATTTGCCGCAGCCATTTGGTCCCACTATTGCGCTTAGCTGGTTGTGAAACCGGATCTTGGTTTTATTGTAGAATGACTTAAAACCATTGATTTCAAGGGATGTAATCTTCATTTTATCAATACAGTTTGAAAAAAAGATTGACTAATATATCAATCCTAATGAAACGATCTTACTATTTCAATATGTAGATTTAATTAAATTGTACTTCGCGCTCTTTACTAACTATCCTTGATTAGGAAACAAACTACTATTTGGTACTATATCAGCTTGCCGTCTCAAGTTTTGAAGCCATTTTAGTAGTACTTCATTTCTCTCTGAAATAAGCTCAGCATCCATCAGCTCTTGTTTTTCAAGCTCAAATTCGCCTGGGTCTGCGCTTATTTTCTCTTTCAACATCAGTACGTAGTATTTGCCGTTTTGTTCATAGACTCTAGGCAGCACAGTGCCGGGTTCATCAACTTCTTCAAATATATCAGTTTTAGCTTGAGGATCGTTGATATTTATGTTCGGCATTCTCTCGATTCGTGAAAATGGGCCGGTTTCATTAAGAGTAACCCCTGCATCCTGGGCTTTATCTGATGCCGTTTCTTTTTGGCTGGATTTAAGTGTTGTTAAGGCCTTAGATGCTGTTCTTTTAGCTTGATTATTTGCCTTTTGGTCTTTTATAGCAGCAATAACTTCTGGCTTTGATTCCTCAAGCGTTTTGTCTCTGGCTTCATCAATATTGGATAATTCGATCACCCATATTGACGCCCCTACAGGTACTACTGAGAGGTTGCCTTGATTTGTCTGATAAGTTTTATTTACTACGAGAGGTGGTATGTCCCCTGTTCTTTCTGTTCTGGCAAATGGAGCACTGGTTGAAACTGCGCCAATACCATGGTCTTTGGCTAGCTGATCAATGCCCCCTTGAGTCTCTTGAGTTAACCCAAAGCCATCTAAGAACTCTGTGCGTTTTATTTCTGCTCTTTGACTTGTCAAATTTGCTTTAACATCATCTCTAGCTTCTTCGTAGGGAATCTTATTTCCTTCTTCGGATAAAAATTCCTCTGGGTAGGCATTATAGTATGCGTTTAGCTCCTCATCTGAAACCTCGACATTATTTTCAAATGTCTCAGGCTCAAACACTATATAGCGTATAGTTCTACGCTCTACGGTTTTGTAGTCTTCTTTCGTTCTATCGTAGTGTCTTTTAATTTCTTGCTCATTTGGCTCTTCGGAAGCTTCGTGGTCCTGCGCGGCAAACTCGACGTAATAAACATTAGCCTTCTCATTCTCTAGGTTATATTTGTTAAACAGTTTCTCATCCGTCACTACAACAGTTTGACCAATGAAGCGGCCCATTTTCCTGGCCAGAAGCCTCTCTTTGTAGTTGTGCTCAAAATCAGTGAGGTTTAGATTAAGGCCTTGCTCAATAAATTCTCTATATCTCTGTGCGCCTACAAATTGGCCGTCAATCTGAAATGTCGGATCATTGTGCACGGACTCTATAAATTCTTCATCTGTAACCACAAATCCCATTTCCTTGGCTTTTTGTGCAAGCAATTTATAGTCTATAAGTTCATTTAACGCCCTCATATTTAATATGTCTAAACTGGATGCCGGAAGTTCTTGGCCTTGGCTAGTGAACTGTCTTCTAAGGTTTTCTCTAGCTAGAGAATACTGTGCCATGCTAATTTCCTCGCCGTTAACCTCTACTGCTGAACCGGTTGGGACTGATGATTGAAAGCCAAAGTCAGTTACAAAAGAACCCATTCCGAAAATGAATACTGCGCCAATGAAAACCAGTATTATTAATGTTAGCCATTTATGTCTTCTTCTAATTAATTCTAAGTCCATGTTTGTTAGTCCTCTTTTTAGTGTTTATATATTAAAATTTATCCCACTTGGTGTGTAGTTTCAAGAATTTGCAATACAAATAAACTACTATAATACCCACTAATGTAAACTTGACAGCATAACAGGGCTCAAATATTCTAAAACCGCTTTTAATTTATCGATAAATTTGAGAGAGATAATATTTTTATTCTACCTAAACATAAGGAAATAACCCTATGATAACTGCCCTCGGAGGTGGTGTTGGGGCCGCTAAATTCTTAGAGGGCCTTTGCTGTAAAATTCAGTCTGAGCATATAAATATTATTGTAAATACAGGTGATGATATAAAGCTTGGCGGCTTAAGTATATCACCTGATGTAGATACGATTATATATAGATTATCCGGTGTTGTTGATAGGAAAAAAGGTTGGGGCATTCAAGGCGATACCTTTAATTTCTTAAATTCACTCAAGAGGTTTGGTCTTGAGACTTGGTTTAATATTGGAGACCAAGATATAGCGACACACATATATAGAACTCATCTAAAAAGCAAAGGCTTTACCGCAACTCAAATTGCATCTAAAATAGCCCGGGCATACGGAGTGCCTGATAATATAAATGTACTGCCAATGACCGATCAAGAGGTTGAAACATGGATTCATACTGACGAAGGAGAGATGCATTTTCAGGAATATCTGGTAAAGAGGCGGATGCGACCCGAAGTTTGCAAGGTTAGTGTCAGGAATATTGATAATGCGGAAGCAGCTCCTGGGGTGCTTGAGTCAATTAGAGATTGCAGGGCTGTAATAATTTGTCCAAGTAATCCTATAATTAGTATAGGACCTATATTGCAGGTTAAAGCAATCAGGGAGGCTCTTAAGAGGACTCAAGCTAAAATAGTCGCTATAAGTCCATTAGTGGGTGGGGCGCCTCTAAAGGGACCGGCAGACAGGCTTATGAGAGGGCTTGGACTAGATGTGACATCAGTTCAGATAGCAAGACTATATTCTGATTTTTTGGATACCATGGTTATAGATATAAAAGACGAGCATGAAAATAAGGACATTGAAGATTTAGGTTTAAGTACTTTGGTCACGGATACGGTTATGACCAATAAAGAAAAATCCTCCAAGCTTGCATCCTCAATACTTGAATTACTCTAATAATTTATTTGAATAAGTCCCAAAATACTGCATACTTTTCCTTGACATTTATATGTTAAATGTGCGAATATAAGAGGGTTAATTTGGGTCATAAAGTTTTACCTGTACCCGGGTTTTTTTAATTTTTTGGGGATATTATCTAAATATATTATGAATTCTATTAATGGTAATTGGGATAACATAATTCAGTCTTTAGGGTCCGAAACATTGTTGAACGGTCCTTCAAAAAGCCTGTCTGCAATATTAGATAAAGCAGAATCAGGAGAGCTCTTGGACCGCGATGAAGCACTTTATCTGATTGAAATTAATAGGGATGAAATTCCTTACTTACTAATGACAGCCTCCAGGCTCAGAGACAGTGGAAAGGGAAAAATACTGACTTATTCTAAAAACGTATTCGTTCCTGTAACTCAAATCTGCAGAAATCACTGTGGCTATTGCACATTTAAGTATGAACCAGGTGAGGGCGCTTTATTTATGAGCCCTGAGGAAGTTTTAGATATGGCGAAAAAGGGCGCTCAACTAGGCTGCACAGAACTTTTATTTGTTACCGGCGATAAACCTGAGCTTAAATACCCGGTTTATAGAGAAGCACTACA
>JBCCIH010000136.1 GCA_039028315.1 Thermodesulfobacteriota bacterium
AGCGCTTCTACTATCTCTTGTTCAAAGTTAATCTCAAATCCTTGCACATCTCCTACTCCCCAAGCATAAAAATCTAGTGGCCTGCCTGCTGTAATTGATGAGTCGAGCTGTCTTATTGCGCCAGAGGCTGCGTTTCTTGGGTTTGCAAAAACCGGCTCGCCTTCTTCAGATAACTCTTTGTTTAGCTTATTAAAGGCTTTAATTGGATATAAAACTTCCCCACGTATTTCGATTAGCTCTGGGATATTGGACTTTCCCTTTAAATTAAGTGGAATAGTGTTTATCGTCTTGAGGTTTGCGGTTACATCTTCTCCTACAGTTCCGTTTCCTCTTGTTGCACCCTGGGTTAAGACCCCGTTCTCATATGTAATCGATGCAGACACCCCGTCAAATTTAGGCTCTGCAATATATTCTATGTCCTCAGAAATCTCGAGCATTCTTTTTACCCTGGTGTCAAACTCATACGCACCCTGCTCATCAGAGATGTTATCAATACTCATCATCGGCGCCCTATGAGGAACAGATTTAAATCCTTGGGCTACCTGTCCTCCTACTCTTTGTGTGGGAGAGTTCGGCTCAACAAGATCTGGATACAAGGCTTCAAGATGCTTTAGTTCATTTAATAAAGTATCAAACTCATAGTCAGAAATTTGTGGATTGTTTTCTATATAGTAAAGATAGTTATGATGCTCAAGCTCTTTAGATAGCTCAGCTATTTTCTTCTTAGCATTTGTCTTAGATATTTTCTTTTCGTTGGCCGCCATATGGAGTTACCTATTTCTTGCTTTTAAGCCACTTATTAAGTTCTTCGAAACTTAGAGCATTTAGTACATCTTTTTTCTCTACCCATCCTCTTCTTGCTGTTCCGACGCCATAGCGCATCTGCATTAGCTGCTCAGGGCGGTGAGCATCTGTGGAAATTATTACCTTTACTCCGGCTTCGACCGCTTTTTTCACATGCAGATCTTTGAGATCAAGTCTTAAATATGAAGAATTAACCTCAAGTGCTTTGTCGTTCTTAAGCGCTACCTCAATTATTTTATCAATGTCTACGTCATATGGCTCACGCTCGTTAATTAGTCTTCCCGTAGGATGACCAAGCGCATGCACGTAGGGGTTTTCAAGAGCACTTACTATACGCTTTGTCATGGTGTCCCCATCCATTTTAAAGCCGCTGTGAATTGAAACAATCACCATATCTAATTCTGCGAGCTCCCGATCAGGGTAATCAAGACTCCCATCCATTTT
The DNA here is from genome assembly GCA_039028315.1 of Thermodesulfobacteriota bacterium. Lineage (NCBI taxonomy): Bacteria > Pseudomonadati > Thermodesulfobacteriota > Thermodesulfobacteriota bacterium. Next base: position 1,249 of record JBCCIH010000136.1, read on the forward strand.
GATGTCTACCTCAGAGCCCATGAGTATATTTATTCCCTTAACTTTTTTGTTTACTTTATCAAGCTCTATTTTTTTCTTGTTCAATCTTTCAACAGACAGCCCATTTGCGATAGTAGAAGAGGGGGAGTGGTCAGTGATTGCTAGATATCCATAACCTAACTTCTTTGCTGAGAGCGCCATTTCCTCAATACTTGCCCTGCCGTCGCTCCAAGTAGTATGCATATGAAGATCGCCCTTAATATCCGAGAGCTCAATTAGGTTAGGGAGTTTTCCCTCAATTGCGGCTTCAATCTCTCCTCTGTCTTCCCTTAACTCGGGCTCAATAAATGGTAGTCCAAGCACAGAGTACATTTCTTTTTCAGTCTCACCTGCTACTTTCTCATCACCTTTAAAAATGCCGTATTCATTAATTTTAAGCCCCTTCTTGGTAGCGAGGCCCCTTAATTTCACATTGTGTGCCTGAGAGCCTGAGAAGTACTGCAGCGCCCCTCCGTAAGACTCTGGACCAACCACTCTTAGATCCACCTGAATGCCGTTTGTAGTAATAACGCTTCCCTTTGTCTCACCTGCGGCTAGCACTTCTTCTACAAATTGAAGCTCGCTGAACTCTTTCACAGTTGACTCCGTATCATCAGAGATTGTTAATATGTCTATGTCTTTTATTGTCTCTCTCATCCTTCTAAGAGAGCCTGCAATAATAGTGCCCTCAGTACCTTTTATGTCTTCAATCTCTTTTTTTATTGACTCTGCAAGTGGAAGTGCCACTCCGATATTGGTTCTACTTCTCTTTTCTCTTAATAGAGGTATACCCCTTTTTATCTCATCAACTTTTTTTTGTCCAAGTCCTTTAAATGAAAGTACTTCATCACTATCCAAAACCTTCTCTAAGTCCTCGAGGCTTCTTACATGAAGCTCTTTGTATAAGAGCGCAAGTGTCTTAGGTCCAAGTCCCTGGATTCCTAAGAGCTCTGTCATCTCAAGCGGAACTTTTTTTTGTAGCTCATTAAATTCCTTAATCTCACCTGTAGATATGAACTCTTTAACCTTTGCGGCTAGATCCTTTCCCACGCCCTGTATATCAATGACACTATCTTCAGCTACTCTTTGTTCTATAGCGTCGCTTAACTCCAATATATTCAGTGCAGCTTTCTTATATGCACGAATCTTAAAAGGGTTTTCGTCCAATATGCTGAGCATGGCGGCCATCTGCTCGAATATCTGCGCTATTTGGGCATTTTTACTCATTTGCTTATATCTTAGCTGATTCTGAGAATTATATAATTATGATTAGTGAAAATTTCGAGGGTAAATCTAGAGTTAGGAACACTATTCTATAGATGCCGTCTGCATCTCGGTTGAGAACCTTTTAACACCTGCAAATATGCCGTCTGCAATCCTATCTGTATAGTCTTTGCTTCTTAGCCTCTTTTCATCTCTAGGGTTAGATATAAATGAGGTTTCTACAAGTATGCTTGGTATGTTGGCTCCGATGAGAACGATAAACGGAGCTTTTTTAACCCCTTTATCTTTAACCGGGGGATACTTGGCTGATATGTTCTTAACTATTGAGCTTTGTACGTGTCCTGCGAAACGCTGGGACTCTTCAATCTTAGCTCCAAGCAGATATTGCTTAAGCACTTTGTCCATATCGCTTCTAGAGATTCTAGTGCTAGCATTCTCACGGGCCGCAACAGCAAGTGAGTTCTTATCGTTTGTCAGACTGAGGATATACGTCTCTATTCCGTAAGCCTGTTTGCTTCTGGCAGCGTTGCAGTGAATAGAAATAAATAGATCCGCGCCCATCTTTTTTGCAATTCCCGTTCTTTCTTCAAGAGGTATAAATTTATCAGTGCTTCTTGTTAGATATACATTTGTAATGCCGAATTTCTTGCCGTCTTTGTCCAGTTTTTGTTTAAGCGCTTTTGCAATTCTAAGGTTTACATCTTTTTCCTTAAGTCCAGTAGGGCCTATTGCGCCTGGGTCGTGGCCGCCATGTCCTGCATCAATTACCACAGTCCTAATCTTAAGCCCTAGCGCCTCAGAAAGTGAGGACACATCATCTTCAGGGAGACCCGGTTTATATTCAAAGTCATCATCCTGCTTTGCATAGTAGCCGCCGGACTTTTTACCTGTTCCCTCAATATCCATGACAATTCTGTACGGGTCCTGAAGGGCAAACACTTTATAGTCATCAAAGCTCTTAATGTATAGCACTACTCTGACTGTATCTTTAGTATTTCTTCCAAATTTAATCTGCTCTAAGAGCCCCTTTCGTATTGGTTCAACATATAAGTTCTTATCAACTGTAGCGCCTTGGATGTCCACAAAAAGCCTTGGGGGCGTTCCGTGGTTAGGGTCTGGCTTTAGAAGTCTGGATTTATACTTTGAGTCTTCATCCAGATGTATAACTACCCTTGTGTAATCATCGGTGGACCAGTGGCGTATTTGACTTACTTTGTTTAGCCCTGATGTATCGGGACTTGATTTCTTAGATTTGTATACAGGTTTTTGTTTAGGCTTAAACGGCGCTAGCTCCTGGCGTTTATTAAGTGCCACAGTTTTCATATCACCGTTTGGAAAATCTTCTACAAGTTTGTCATATTCTAAATATGCTTCTGATTTGCTCTCTCTTTCTACAATACGGGCAACTCTTAGCTGCGCATCGTCAGCAAAATTGCTATCAGGATATTTCCTTACAAATTTCCTCGATGTTTCAACTGCCAGATCGAAGTCTTTCTGAGAATTAAAACGCTCACCTATTTCCTCATACATCTTTCCGGCTAAGAATAATGAGTTAGGAGCCTTGGGACTATTTGGATAATCAACGTCTATGCTAAAGAATGCCCTGGCAATCGTCTCCCATATCTCTTTATTTTTAGACTTATCTTTGCTAACCGTTAGGTTTTTATATAATTCGAAGGTTTGCTCATAGAGCTGCACCCCTCTATCCTGACCAAATGAAGTTTGAATTGAGGAAATTAGAACAATTATGGATAAAACTGTTAAGAAAGATAATGTTCTTTTAGTCACTTTAGTTATATAATTATACTATTCTGATAGTAATTTGTAAACATTATTTTATAAATTACTTTAACATTTTAGGGCTATAACCATTATAAAAAAGACATATTTTTTTGAAATGACCCAAAGTTAATGCTAAATTTCTCTAAATGAGGGTCGTAATACTTGGCTGTGCTACTTCTACAGGGGTTCCTATTATTGGATGCTCGTGTCAGGTATGTACTTCGGATAATCCAAAGAACAAAAGAACCAGATGCTCAGTATTTATAGAGACTAAAGGGAAAAATATATTAATTGACAGCTCAACTGACCTAAGATTTCAGGCTCTAAGAGAAAATATCACCAGATTAGACGCTGTACTATATACACATTCGCATGCCGACCATACTCATGGTATTGATGAGCTTCGGACATTTAATTTTATAAACAATATGATTATTCCCTGTTACGGAAATTCATTTACGCTGGATAATTTGAAAAATAACTTTGCCTACATATTCGATGGTGCTTACTCAGCAGGAGGCAAACCAAAGCTGGATTTACATGAAGTTGAAGATGAATTCTATATTGAAGATGTTAAAATCACGCCCGTTGAGATCAATCACGATCGATGGATGATACTTGGCTATAGAATCGGCAATATGGCATATCTAACTGACTGCAGCGGCATCCCTGAAAAGTCTATGGATAAGCTAAAAGATTTGGATCTGCTAATAATTAGTGCGCTTAGGTACGATGAGCATCCTGCCCACTTTAACATCGAGCAGGCCGTTGAGATCTCTAAGGAAATAGGTGCCAAGCTCACAATGTTTACGCATATGGGTTGTGCTGTAGACTATGATACTTTGTTAAGGGAGCTCCCTGAGGGAATAGTTCCAGCTTATGACGGAGCTGAGGTAGAGCTAGATGAAGCCTAACTTGTATTGGCGGTAAAGTGCAGGGACAATTATTTTCTTACAAATTAAAGAGGTGGTAAAATGCAGGAAGTTATAAAAAAGTTGCTTCAGAAAAATGATACAAAAATAGTGTTTTGCGTACTGGACGGAGTAGGGGGACTACCTCAAAACGCAAAGACTGAGCTTGAAACTGCTAACACGCCAAATATGGACGCGCTTGCTCAAAAGAGCGCATGCGGCCAGCACTTACCAGTAGCCTATGGTATAACCCCTGGAAGCGGCGCCGCGCATTTAGGCCTCTTTGGATATGACCCGCTAAAATATGAGATCGGAAGGGGCGTACTCGAAGCGCTAGGGCTTGGGCTTCATCTTGGGCCAAATGATTTGGCTATAAGGGGAAATTTTGCAACTGTAAAATACGAAGGAGACACTCCGATAGTAGTAGACAGAAGAGCAGGGCGCATACCGACGGATGAGAATATTCGTATAGTTTCAAAAATTACAGAGAAGATTAAAGAGATTGACGGTGTTAGGGTTAATATGACCTCAGGATTAGATCACCGCTCTGCTATCATCTTCACATTCCCCGAGCCTATACCAGAGGGTGGGGATGCTATACACGATACTGACCCTCAGCTTGAGGGCGCAGAGCCAATTCGTCCAACCGGAGCTAACCCACAGGCTCAGAAAGTAGCTGACGTTGTGGCAAAATTTATTGACCAAGTGGCTGAAATCATAAAAGACGAAGAGAAAGCGAACTATCTTCTAATGAGAGGGTTTGCTGTTCATCCAGACCTTGCCTCCTATGAAGAGGCATATGGACTTAACGCGGCCTGCATTGCAACTTATCCTATGTACAGGGGCGTCGCTAAACTGGTTGGAATGGAAGTACTCGAAGTTGAAGACTACTCTATCAAAGCTGAGATTGATACTCTTAAGAGAGATTTCGATAAGCATGATTTTTTCTACTTTCACGTTAAGAAAACTGACAGCTACGGTGAAGACGGAAACTTCAATGCAAAGGTCGGTGTTATAGAAGAATTCGATAGTTTTATTCCTGATATTTTAGAATTGGACCCTGATGTAATTGTTATAACCGGCGATCACTCTACCCCGGCGAATATGAAGGCTCATAGCTGGCACCCCGTGCCTATTTTAATAAATGCTAAGAATGTAAGGGCAGGCGGAACTTCTGGCTTTGGAGAGGCTGACTGTCTTAAGGGCGAGCTCGGTACATTTAGAGCCGTTGATCTTATGACCCTAGTTCTTGCCCATGCTGGAAGACTTCAGAAATACGGCGCTTAAATCTTGAAAATAGCCAGCCTTATGCTAATTTATACACTCCTTATTGCCAACTTAGTGACTTCAAATGTTGCTATGACTAAGGACAAAGTAACTAGTAGAACCTCGGCACTATGTAGTTAGAGTGTCAGCGCACAGTATTTAAAATGTGAGCGCATACTATGCGCGTGCCGAAGTGGTGGAATTGGCAGACACGCAGTCTTGAGGGGGCTGTGCCTTCGGGCGTGCGGGTTCGACTCCCGCCTTCGGCACCATAAATCTCTTTTTGACTATTAAATATAGTTATCCTTTTACATCATCCCCATATTTTGAACTAAGGAAATAGGCCGCTATAAGGCTTATTACCCCAAGGGCCATTATATAGAATGCAGGGGAAGCTAAATTATTAGTTCTAGAGATAAGCCAGGTGC
>JBCCIH010000137.1 GCA_039028315.1 Thermodesulfobacteriota bacterium
AAAATCACCAGCGGCCTGGGTATAAATTAAATAATCATCATATAAATAAGCTTTATCAGAATCTGAGCACTCTATTACTTTTGCCTTATCGCTTCCGGGGATAAGTGTTTGTGCTTGGGATTGCATTCCAATTGCTGCGAATACGGCAGCAGATAATATTGATATAATGATTACTTTCATACTAAAAAAGATACATTGAGATCTTGTCCTATCAAGGAGCTAGTTCACTATAGACAAAATAATACTGACCCTCAAACTGACGGGTAAGAAGCGATAGTAATCCTACGCTTTATTCTGGGTCAAAAAATTAAGTTAAAAACGCCACTATCAACCGGCTTAACCGATCTCAGATTCAACACCTTTGGAGGCTTTGAACTTAAGAACATTTTTAGCAGGTATCTGGATGCTCTGGCCCGTTGAGGGGTTTCTTCCCATACGAGCGGCTCTGTGGGTAACTTTAAAAGTACCAAGACCTGTAAGAGGTACGCTACCGTCGCTCTTTAGTCCGCTTTTGATTGCAGCAATAATTGCATCATAAGCTTTATCCGCATCCGTCTTACTGATCCCAGCGTTCTCGGCAATTTTACCAATCAACTCACTTTTAGTCATATTAATTCCTCCTTGGACTCATATTTTACTACAAAACACTGGTGTTTTGCAATTATTTTTTGTTTTTATATTTTGTATAGATATTGGGCTTATTGCCCGGCTCTACATCGGTATTCCCTTATTGGCAATCTGGTTTCAGTCTCCAAGGTATAGTTTTCTTTCTGCTCATAGAGAACATTTAGCCCTTTATCTTTCCAGCTTTGAGATTTGGGGCATGGAATATTTTCTATAACACCGGGCTCAGGGACAAGCGTTTTGTAGAAAGTAAGGACGCCGTCCTTCAGAGCAGGATCTGAATATTCTGTAAGTAATATCAGCCTTTTAGTGGCCAAATCATAGACAGACAATATTCTCTGCTCGGGCTCAGTGCCTTGATCTAAAAATAGATAATTCTTATAAAGCCCGGCAAAAAAATTATTTTCCCCTGTCTCACGTGCGCTAATGATATGAGATGCGGTTTTTCTATCTAGAGTGCATGGATTTCCCTGCGAAACATCTGGCGAGTAAAGAAAAATATTCATGCCCCAATGCTCAGGAGAGGGCTCAACGTGGATTTCATAATTGTTATATAAATACGCTTTTCCCTTTGCGCAATCTTTAATAATTGGATTTTCTGTGCCAGGAATTAAACCTGCATCTCCTGCTGATATGGTTTTTTTATTTGGCCCTCCGCACGCTAATAGGGCTAATAGACTAATCAGAAATATTGATTTAAGCATATTTTATCTTACAGGATATTGATTAATTTTCGCAACCTTTTATAGACTTAATAAATCATAATAATTGGTATAGGATGAGCAAAATTTAGGTTATAATAAAAATCGGTAGGTACTATATATGTTAAGACTCAGCTCATTAGTTCTCATAATTTTAGGTATTTTCATACTCATCCCTATAACACTTCATGCGCAAGGAGAGTTGTCAATAAAGCCGGGTAAATATAGACTTTCTAAGACAACAAAAACAAGTTTTGATACCGTTCCTGCAAGCAGAACCACAGAAGAGTGCATTACAGATCCAGACCTTGATCCTCAATCAATTTTGCCCAACAAGGAAAACTGTACAATTAGCAATATGAAAACCTCCGATAATCAAACAAGCTTTGATTTTACATGCGAGAATGTTGGAAAATCCTCTACACTAAAAGGTTATGCAGAATATAGCACCGACGGAGATAAAATTTCTAGTAGTATAAGGCTCAAGGGTCTTTATCAGGGTAAGGAACTTATAGTAGAGTCCAGCGGCAGTGGTGAGAGAATAGGTGATTGCACCCCTGAGCCTGAATTTGCTGAATAGAAATATAATGCATCCTTTTAATCTTAAAAATACTAGGTTGACATAGAAACGACATTTGTTGTAGAATCAACTTCGATGGGTAAGTCTATCTTTTTGAATAGTATTAAAACTATTTTGAACATATGGCTATAAAAAATAGTTCATTTAAAGGTTGTGCCTAATTTAAGCCCAGGCAGGTCTCTCCTTGTACCTGCCTGGGCTTAATTATTTGCAAACTATCAAACAATTTATTGTTGTATTCCACTTTTGTTTCCTTATAATTAGTTCTAAATTGTAATACAAATTCCAAACCAAACGGAGGGAAATATGTATAAATACTTAGTTCTACTTTCAGTTTTACTATTAGCACCGGCAATAGATTCAATGGCCCAAGATGACTCTATTGATGTTGTTCCTGGCAACTACTTAGTTACAACAATTACGGAATCGAGCTTTTCACAAACTCCGGAAACAAATGATGATAATGAATGTATGAATGAAAATACAGTCAGCGTGAAGGATTTCTTGCCGGATGATAATGCTTGCAATGCTACTAACATCAAGAAAAGCGGAAATAAATTAACCTTTGATATTAAATGCAACCAGGCACAGGGAATGCCTGCAATGAATGGTAGTGCTGAGGTTAGTGCTACTAAAAAGACTGTATATTCTAAGTATAAAATGGCCGGCGATTTCCAGGGCACTAAGTTCACAGTTGATTCAGAGTCTAAAGGTAAACTTACCGGACCTTGTAAATAGTATTAAATGCAAATTAATACGCCTAGCAGCTAAATGCTGCTAGGCGTAGGCAATTAAGTTTATACCGATAATAATTAGTATTATCAGCACCGCGATTCTAAACCTTTCATCAGATACCTTGTGACGCAACTTCCCGCCAAAATAAATTCCTGCAACTACGGGAATTATTCCAAATACGGAAAATTTCAATATCTCTGCATTTAGAAGGTCAAATTTACCAAACACAATTAAAAGAAATGTGATTGATATCGTAAAACCAATATTAATTGCATTAACGAGGCCATCTCGGTCAAGCTCTAAAGACAGCAGATAAGGAAGCATTGGTATAACCTGCGTCCCTGTAAGCCCGTTTAGAAAACCATTGGTAAGACCTATTGGAATTGCTAGCGCAGTTTCCTTTTTCCTCGGAATTGAAATCTCTACTTTAAAAAGCAGCAGCAGCGAGTATGCGATAGAAACCAATCCAAGAATGATTTTTACCAAGTAGTTTCCTACCATGCTGAGTAGCAGCACTCCAGCGTATATCCCTGGAAGTGCGCTTATATATAGCAGCCAAAATCTTCGCATGCTTTGTCTAAACCTTTTCGTCTGATAGATCATAATAAAATTGCTTGCCAAAGACGGGAGAACAACAAGCGGTATGGCATCTTCAAGCTTCATAAAAATTGCAATCACGGGAAGACAGCTGCTTACAAATCCAAGGCCGGTCAAGCCCTTAATAAATGCAGCCGCAAAGAATGATGAGTATACGATTATGAGTATTTGAGTGTCCATTTATAAATTGTTACGCATCGGGTTGAGGCATTGTATTAAAATAAGTCCAATGATATGCAATCTTATTTTCGCTCTTAGTTCTCATATTTGCTTAGACATTAAAGGCTTAACTCAGTATCATTTTATATTAGTAATGGATTCTAATGTGCTAGGCGGTTTTAAAAATATACATCTTATTATAAACCCGGTCTCTGGGCAAGGGGTAGTCCCAGTGGGTGAGATACGCTCAAAGTTCGATGTTCTTGGCGATAGACTAACTGTGCATGAGACGCAGCCTGACTTAAGTGCCCGCAAGATTGCTGAAGTTGCGGTAGTTCAGGGAGCTGATCTTGTTGCTGCATTTGGCGGCGATGGCACCATGCTTCAAGTCTCAGAAGGACTTATCGATACCGGGGTTCCTCTTGCAGTGATCCCCGGAGGAACAGCAAATGTGTTTGCAAATGAGCTTGAGATTTCAAACGACAAAATGGATGCGATCCATAATCTTCTTCATGAGAAAACTCACGTAAAAAAGATTGATGTCGGATGCGTTGGAGAAAAACACTTTTTATTAAGGCTCGGGATTGGTCTTGAGGCTGCAATGACTGTTATGACGGATCGAGAAGAAAAAGACAAGTACGGCTTTTGGGCATATATATGGACAGCGCTAAGGCTAGGACACAGAATGAAACAGGCACATTATCATCTTATACTAGATGGGAAAAGAAAAAGGGTGAAGGGAGTTACATGTGTTATATGCAATTCTGGAAATCTAGGTCTTCCTCGTGTAAAACTACTTCCCGATATAGACATATCTGACGGCAAATTAGATGTTGTCGTGGTAAGAGAGGCAAGCCTTTGGTCTGGTGCATCACTAGCATATCATGCTATAAAAGGAGTTTTTTCTAATATTAAACCACACGGTGAAAGGCCGTGTTATTCAATCTACCATCATCAGGCAAATGAGGTCATTGTTCTCTCCGCTTCACATCAGCTTGCAGCCCGTGATGGAGAGGACGTAGGGTCAGAATTTCCACTTAAAATTTCAATTAGACACAATGCTCTCAGTGTGCTAATCCCAGAGATTAGAGGCTTCTTTGACTAATATGACTAATCTTACCGAGCTTAAAAGACTGTTTAACCACTTTAGGACCCAAGGCGTCTACAGAGGCTCGATTGCCGGATTTGATAAAATATACCGATGGCTGACAGGTGGGCCGGTTAAGCGCTACAGTGTGATTGACGAGCATATCTGGATAGGCGGCCAACCCAGAAGGGCAGGGTTCTCTAAGCTAGCTAGATATGGCATAACTGGCGTTATTAATATGCGAAGTGAATATCACTACACGCTTCATAAGGATCTTATGAACATTCACCTTCTTCTTCTGCCTACCGATGACAACGAAGCTCCAACTATAGAGCACCTTCATCAGGGGGTTGATTTTATTAGAGGCCAGGTAGAGCAGGGCGGAATAGTTTATATACATTGCTGGGAAGGTCTTGGCCGAAGCGCCACAATGGCCGCGGCATATTATGTGAGTACAGGAGATACGATAGAACAGGCATGGGCACATATAAAAAGAAGACGCTCATTTGTTAGACCCACAGGTGTTCAGATAGAAAGACTAGAAGAATTTTCCAATAATATATCCAACTCATAAAAAAAGGCCCAGAGTTAAATCCGGGCCTTTTTGTTTTAGTAAATACCTATTTCCAAAATACTATACTGACTATGGGCAGGTAGCGCCTTCTCTAAATATTGCACTAACTCCTGCTGATCTTTGGACTCCCATATTGTTCGGTGTGCTTTGAATAGCAATATCATCATTTGCTGCTATATCAATACATCCGTTATCTTCACAAGTTATTTGCGTATCTCCTGATATAGTGCAAGTAAGAGTACCGGCAGGAGATGCATTATTTACACGTAAAGTAAAAACATGGGATTGTGCAGCAAATAGATTTAAACTCATTGAAACTTTCAAGTTAGAAATTGCTCCTGCAGCAGGTATTGTAAACTCAGCATCATCCTCGTTTGCATATCCACCTGATACCTGATCTATAGCGAAGAATCTGTTTTCATTAGTTGCTAGGTCTCCTGATCCTCCACTAAGCACTATAAAACTTGTAGCTCCCGCAGGTCCGGTAGGCCCGGCAGGTCCGGTAGGCCCAGCAGGTCCAACCCCTCCAGTAGCTCCCATAGGTCCGGCAGGTCCAACCCCTCCAGTAGCGCCCATAGGTCCGGCAGGCCCAACAGGTCCAACCCCTCCAGTAGCTCCCATAGGTCCAGCTGGTCCAGCAGGTCCAACAGGTCCGGCAGGTCCGGCAGGTCCAGTAGGTCCTTCAGGTCCAGGAGGTCCATTGGGCGGTCCAGGTGGTCCGGCAGGCCCTTCAGGCCCCGCAGGTCCGGTAGGCCCAGCAGGTCCGGCAGGTCCTTGAGGTCCGGGAGTACCAGGTGAACCCGGAGGTCCGGCAGGTCCTGGATCCCCATCCTCTCCATCATCACCAGGGTTACCAGGGTCACCCTGTGGTCCTTGATTACCAATTGTAATTGTTCTTTCATCCATTTTTCTTGGTCCAGGTCCAGTCGCTACTTTTAGAAGATAATCACCCGCAGGTATTCCTCCTTCTGGGAAATCAACTAAAATGAACTCTGATGTATTGGTGGCTATATTTAGGTTTCCAAAGCTTCCGAACATCACAGATAGCGAGTTGGGACCAAGGTCAAAGTTAATGCCTGTAATTTGAATTTGCTGATTGTCAAAATCCACAAAGACCTCGGTAATTGTAAGTTCCGGTCTTTGTGCTGAAGAATTATCAGATACTGCTAAAGAAAGAGTAAAGATACATAACACTAAGATACTGAAAATTAAACATCTACTGGAAATATATAGTAGATGTTTAATAACACTATTGTTATTACTAAACATCGTATTTCCTCCTCTAACTTTTTTTATGTTTAGCTAAATAGACAACCTACCTTGCTATTATTAGTATATTAAACAATAGATTATTTAGAGTCAACAAATAATATATAGTCATGCAATTATATAATTATAGAAACGCAATGTCCTGGGGTAATTTGTCGTTAACTAAAACTTTTGAGGGTTATAGGAGCGGGAATATCTATAAAGAATAAAAAAAGCCCGAAGAGTCAGCACTAGATCCCTTCGGGCTATAAATCTTTAAACTATGTAATTTTTATTATTGACTTGATACAGGTGCGCAAACAACCCAAACAGTTATTAGCCAATCACCATTTACATTACGGATCTCTTCTCCACGCCCAGTCCATGCAACTGGTGGTCCGCTTGGAACACCACCTGAAGGAAATGACGCCTGAAGTGAAATTCTGTTATTG
>JBCCIH010000138.1 GCA_039028315.1 Thermodesulfobacteriota bacterium
AAACATCATGGTCTTCTTGTAGATAAGTACCAATGATCTCAAGACCTATAGGTTCGATTTGGAGTATATTCTGAAGACCACTCCACCCTACATTGTAGGGATTAATAAGTACTATCTTCATATTAAATGTTCCCTTTCCTATCCTCGATCCTACTTGTAAGCATAATGATAAATATTTATTGTCAAGATGAATTTAGTCTCATAATGCAGATCTTAACAATTCTTTAATAATCCAGAGATCATGTTGACAGGTATAAGAAAATCTTCTATGCTCGGATCATTTAGAGAAGACAACACGGAGACAATGTATTGTGATAAAACAAATATTTAGAACATCTTCTTTGGTTATTTTAGTAATGGCAATCTCGTTTTCATTGTCAACGTATTTATTGGCAGGTGATGGGTCAGGATGTGAGCAAACATATCCAAAAGTTACTTTGGAAACATCTGTCGAAAACAATTTCAACTTTGGAAAAACTAGTAATGTAGTCCTTCTTGAGGGAACTTGCTCTCAGCTAAAATCAGGTGCATGCGGCACAGGCACTTGCGAGAAAGGCTGGAAATGTATGGACACTGGCATACAATGTTTATGCTCCCCGCCTCAGTAATACCTATGACGCTTGACCAGCAATCTGCTGGATCTGAAGAATAACAAACTCTGCTGGATTTAGAGGGGCAAATCCTACTTCTATATTTACAACACCATTATCTGTATCGCACTGGGTTGTTGTAATTGAATCAACTTTAACAAAATAAGCTTTTTTTAGAGATAAGAGAGCATATAGTTTTTTCTACTGATTGTGTAATGCGTCTCGTAGCTCATTTACACTTATACCGAGCTCCTGTGCAGCCTGCTGAAGATCCGGAGGAGGAGGCCCTAGAGCTCTTCTGAGCTCATTCTCTGGTATGCCAAGCCTATTTGCGGCCACGCCAAGATCAGGATGCCCTCTCATTGAAGAAGAATTTCCCCTTTGCCCTCCAGGTGGTCTTTGTCCACTATTTGTTCCTAGTCTTGGCTCATTAAACGAGGCTCGATCACTCCATCCTGGTCTAAGATTATTTAAATCTCTATCTATTACTCCTTTATAGCAGCCAAGATTGTAGGGGAAAGTATCTGTTGCGTAGTATCTATATTTACCATCAGCTCCAAACATTCCATTACATTTATCGAGATCTCCTGAGCCTTCAACAAATTCAAATTTCTCCCAAGCTGATTTAATAGAAGGATCAATTAGCTCCCAGCTGCTATCTAAAATTTTAAAGTTAGTTTTTTTACATTTGTCGTCTTTACATTCTTGCCAGCTGCCTTTTACTTTCCTAAGATCATTGCATTGTTGATCTATACATACATAGGGCGCCATAATAGGAAAACCGTCAAACGAATAACCTAATATGGATGAGGCTAAGTCTTGCGCTGTACTAAATGGACATTCCGGACGAGCATGGAAATGGTAGCTTCCATTTGGGCCAATATGGCCTCCACAACTATCTAGTATGTCATCCAATTTTGCATCTCCATAGCCCAAATCGCCGGCTTCGTTTGGAGAGTATATAGGTATGCCCGTTATCGTAACTGCTACAGGTCCAAGATAGGGTATCTCTGAAGGAGTATCGGCAATTTTTGGATTTAGTGGTATTTTCCAGTGGTAGTTTTGTGCTGATATAGAGTTCGGAGTAATCCTCTCAGCTTTGTAAGTAGGCATGCCATTGCTCTTCACAATAAGATAATTCCCTTCACAAAAAACCTGATCAGAAGCAGGTACCTGATCAATGTTGGATTGTTGATATTCTGAGAGATTTAAAAAATTCACAGCCGGGCAATCTTCATTATCTGCAAGGCTAAAAGATGTCATAAAAAGAAAAAATAATGTTAGAAGAGCATTAATTCTTATCATAGTATTCCCCCTTTTTTTCTAATTATTAATAATGGTAATTGCCCTTTGAGATTATAATTCAAAATTATATTATCCCGTCATCTAATATTAATCTATATATTCTCATAATATACTACGAGTGAGTACATAACAAAGATATACAATATAGAATGCAATAACTTGGCACTAGATCTAGATTCTGAAAATAGAGATAAGATTGTTTCTTGTGACTATTCTGGTAGATCAGCCCAAACATCGCCCTCACAAAATACTTCGATGGTCCCAGTTTCAAATCTCTCAAGTTCTTCCTGATTTACATATGAAATACAGGAATTAACTGTCCTGCTCTGTCCCAAATATGATGGGTCAACCCAAAGCTGCACACTCTCTAAGTTCAGATCGCTAGGCTGATCTGGACCATGTCCGGCACACGGGTTGTCCACGCCATTATATACACCTGTAGTACCAATAGCACAGTCGACAAAATCAAACCCTGCATCTTCACAAATAAACATCTCTGGTTTAGCTAAATAATATGCTGCATTAATATCAAAAGTATCCATAACATCCATTCCTAGCAATTCGGCTAACTCTTCTAGGCGATCCTGTGATGCTCTGGAGAGAAGCTGTGATCTAGCACCGCACTCGGGATCTCCTAGAGAATCTATTTGCTCATCAGTGTATAGGCTACTCGAAGAAATCGAAAAATTGATGAACGTAAATGGAATAGTCGACTGTTCTAAAACCACTTGTGCTGCACGATTGTCCTGCGCAACATTAAAGTCTGTAAAGATAACATCAGGGGCAAAATCATAGGCTAGCAGTTGATCCGGTGCGCGTCCGCCAAGGAACACTATTTCTTCAATCTTATCTAAGACATCTGGGAAATTTAACACTAAGCATGCTATATCGGTCAGCGGTCCCAAAGCAAGAATGGTAACCAGATCTTCACTTTCTTCCAGCAAATCAGCCATTGCTTGAACACCAACATTTATACATAACTGTGGCTCGGATTCATCTCCATTTATGCCTCCTGTCCAGATAATGTCATCAGGAAGAGCAAGTGGTATTTGTGAGCCTCGAGAAATTGGGCCATTCCATACTCCCGGCGTATCTAAGAAGGTCTGATTTGCAGCAAAGAAAGTAGCAGGTTCTATATTATTTCCGTGCACAGTTACAACAGCTAAAACCTCTGCATCTACATAGCTAGTCATTAACTCAATAGCATACGAATCATCTGTATCTGATGGACTGCTAGATGTCCCATTAACAAGACCCGCCCCTACGTCTGAAGAAATTATTATCTTCTTAGTATTGTCTTGACTGTTGGAGTTGTTTGAGCAGGAATACGCAAGTACGAATAAAGGAATAATCAAAATCAACAAGAAATTTCTATGATATGCCATCGATAACCCTCCAGTTATATTCTAATCAAGACTATATCACTTCTGATTATATAGAACAACATATTAGGAATCTGATTTTAAACTAAGATTCTGTATAATAATTTTCCAGAGCTTATTATGAGTAAGATTGATATTTCAAAACATAACGCCCACGCATGGAATGAGGAGTCTATAGAGGAGAGCCCGTGGTGCACTCCGGTATCGAGTGAAGAAATCCAGGCGGCTAAGAATGGAGATGTAAGACTAAGACTGACGCCAAACAAATTTGTGCCCAATGAGTGGATCAAAGACATAAAGGGTAGAGAAGTATTGTGCGTTGGATCAGGCGGAGGACAGCAGGCTCCTATTATTGCCGCAGCCGGCGCAAATGTGATAAGTGTCGATATTTCTGAGGAGCAGCTAAAAAAAGATTTATTTGTAGCAAACCGAGATGGCTTAAAGCTACTCACAGTAATGGCAGACATGTCAGATCTTAGTGATTTTAAGGACTCCAGCTTTGATTATGTAGTGAATGCTGCTTCTACTGTCTTTGTTCCTGATGTTGAGAAAGTTTGGAAAGAGTTCTTTAGAGTACTAAAACCGGGTGGCGAGCTTTTAGCAGGAATGTTAAATCCGAGCTTTTTTCTATTTGACCATGCTGAAGCACAGAAAAAAGGCGTTTTAGAAGTAAAACACAACCTACCATACTCTGACGTTGATAGCCTAAATAAAACGGATTTCAAAAGGATTATCGATGACGAAGTGCCTATAGTTTGGAGCCACAGCCTACAAACTCTAATAGGCGGTCAGACTAAGGCAGGATTTGTGATAATGAGTTTCTATGAGGACTGGTGGTCAGGAGACGATACTCTACTTAATAAATTCTCACCGACCACTTTTGTAACTAGGTCAAAGAAGCCAGATTAATTATTCCCGAGCTTTGTATCTAAGAATAATCCGCCCGCTTCAAATGTTTTAGTGGGCTTACCTTTAACTAGTTCTGCATCAAATACAATGGCAGCGCCGTCAACTGTAGGATTAGACAGTATGAAAACACTATTTGTCTCAACTTCATCTTTAATTATTGAAAGTGTAGAGTTTGGGGGAATTGAATTGAAATTCTGCTCTCCCTCACCCCATATCTCAACAAACTTTTTAATTCCCATATGCCCTGATTCGAGAACGGGCTTATCAGAGAAATAGATAACGTTGCTCTGGCCATTGCCATTTAGTGATAGCTTGCCCTTTTCATAAGTTCCACTATCAAAATTTATAACAAACAAATAGTTTGGTCCTGCAGTTTGAGCATATGCTCCCGCTAATGAAAATATCAGAAAGAAAAAACCTATTAATAGCCTCTTCAAAACGTATCCCTCCAATAGGTATTATCTAAATAATATCCTGGTTACTTCTTTGTAATTAACTAGCTGTAATAAACTTATTGAGCACTGAATGCAAGAATTATATCAGGAGCCTTAGTAGAATTGCTTCTACCGCTGATACCTCCCATATCAAAAACCTCAACACTTACAATAACTTCAGGATTATCGGTCTTCGGGCTGATAGCTATTGTATGATCAAGAGGAGTATTTGCATATTTCCCAGCGTTTGCAAAAACAAGCACATCAGTATCGCCCTCAGTTGTTACTTCAAGCGTAGTAGGGAAAGGACCTATATACTTGCCTGGTGTGATGGTGCCATTCTGTGCTCTAACGACTATACTCTTTATGCCTCCTGGGTCATACCCTTTTACCTGTAAGTTTACAGAGCCATCCTTTGTCACAAAGCCGGTCTCATATCTTGGGCCAATTGTTCCAGAGAAAGGTACATATCCTGGTCCTACATCATCGTAACGCATATAAGAGTATTTATTGTTAGGGTTATAGGTTGAGTCACTAGCAACTATTGATATCCCCGGTGGAGTGTCGTCATCAATAGGCGGCTTAACACCGCAAGCGCCTAAAACCAATGCGAATACTAGAAGAAAACTTATATAAAAGTGTTTATTAACCATATCATCCTCCGTGCAAATAATTTATCTCTAGAGTATTTTAGAATAAAATGAATAAAAAATCTATAAAGCCTATTTAGTATTGCCTAAATATCGCGGTGATTAAATAGACATAAATGAGGGTATTAAGTACTTTTATGCTATGAAATACGGGGTTTTCGGAACAGGAAGAGCCGGCAGAGTTCATGCTAAAATCATACTTGATTTGGGACATGAAATTGTATGCATAGGTGATAGAAGAACGGCCGCATCAATAAAAACAAAAGAAATTTTGTCCCTTAGATGTGACATACAGAACTCTCCTGAAGAAATGATGAGTGAGCATCCCGAAATTGAGGCTGTCATCGTAGCAACTCCAACCAATGATCACGCAAAGGATGCACTGCCATTTATACAGGCAAAGATTCCTGTATACCTTGAGAAGCCTCTCACAGATGACCTATGTGAATCGTTTGAGTTTCTAAAGAATATAGGACTTGAGCCCAACGTCTTGCAGATCGGGCTTCAACGTAGATATGACGAGGCGCTTTGTTACACCAAAGAGCTCTTAGATAAAGATCTTATTGGTGAAATAAGAGAGATCAGAAACATACTTAGAGATAAAAACCCTCCACCTGAAACTTATAGCAGCAAGGGAATAATTTACGATATGGGAATACATATTGCTGATGAGGCAATATGGCTCACAGGTGAGTTCCCAAATAAAGTTTGGGCTAGAATATTTGAAGCAAAAGGTTATCAGAGTCCAATAGATGAGGGAGGAAATACTGCTTTTGTAGAGTTTACTACTCCAAGCGGTGTAATAGGCAGACTGGACATGAGCCGTACACACTCATCTGGATATAATAACGAAACTTATATTATCGGCACACAGGGCACTATACATGTTGGAAGATTTGCCGGATACCCTGGATCTATTCCGGTGGAAATTTGGAAGTCTGACGGAACATTGCACGACGCCTCAAAAATTTTTGAAATGTCTTATTTAGAAGGTGAATACCCTGAATTTTTGCCGAGATTCGAGAAGGCTTTTATATCTGCACATAAGGATTTTGCAGATTGTATCTCCAGCAAAACAGTATTTAAAGTAACTCAAAATGACATAATTAAAGCACAAGTATTTGTGGAAGCGGCTCATAGATCGGCATTAGAAGACTCAAAACAATATGATCTTAGTTACTCATCCGATATAGGGGAATTTGAGTCTATATGTGAAAAAGGAAATCTTCTATAATAGACTAACTTCTCTCGGCTAAATCCCTTAGTTTTTCAAGTCTTTCCTGAAGATTGTTTATTTGTGTCATTACATCAGGATGAACCTCGTAGCTGGGAAGAGTGTAGATGTCTGTCAACATAACCCTAGTTGACCATTTATCAATAGGTATTACAACCCATGTTTTCTCATTAACATACTCAGCTGTTGATGGAACGAGTTTAACAGTTATTTTCTCTCCAGGTTCAATGAAAGTCACTTCATAA
>JBCCIH010000139.1 GCA_039028315.1 Thermodesulfobacteriota bacterium
CTTGAGTAATGCCCAAGAGAATCAAAAACTGCTTTTACAGCTTTAATCTGATTTGCATAACACTCAGCATATAGGATTGCATCTTTTTCAAAGTTGGGTTGTGCCAAATATCTTCCGGCAGGGTTTACTATAGAGCTCCCCCCTTTGGCCCAGTCATAGTTCATATGCTCACCGTCTCGTATCCCATGCCATTTCTCGGGAAAATCATCATCGTCCATATACCCGCATCCGCTTAGCACAAATGCCCCGGCTTCAAAAGCATGCACCTTAATAAGTGCTTGAACGTTACAGTTAATTCCGCCTTCACTTGTATCTGCAGTGAGTAACTTGTCCTCACCTCTTTTCCAATTGCCTGGCCACACTGCGATGTGAAATTCTTCTCCTTGATGAATCATATGTGCCCTTACGAGACTCATGTGATTCTCCCAGCATACTAGTCCCCCAATTCGCCCTATATCTGTATCAAAGACGTTTATATCCCTTCCGTCTCCCTGTCCCCAGTAAATTCTCTCAGTATAGGTAGGCATAATTTTTCTGTGCCTGCCCATGACTTCTCCTTTTCGATCCAGAAATAAAAGGCTGTTATAGACCGTGCAGCTGCCTGCCCTGTCGTCCAGCTCATTGCATCCGATCACCACATAAGCACCGGCATCTTTCGCAGCGTCGCCAAGAACTTTGGTGTCTTCGCTAGGTATTTGTATGGAGTTATCTTGAAGACCGATCATGAAATCAGTCCACTCATGGGGCGGGGTCTCATATCCTGCCGTATAGTATGCAGGGTATCCGGGTATGTAGGATTCGGAGAAAGTAATAAGTTCAGCCCCATTTTTGCCGGCTTCTTTGATAAGTCTGCAAGCCTTTTCAATCGTCCTCTCCTTATCCATGAATACTGGAGAGGCTTGTACTACCGCGACTTTTACTTTCTCTCTACCACCCAGGACTTTATTGCCCATTTTGAGATCCTATGTAGTAATAATATTTCCGCTTGTTTGTTCGCCCTCAGTTTGTTTTGCTCTCATTTCAACTAATTGGAGAAGTCTATTTTTAAACTCCTCATCATAAGCACAAACGGAAGGAACTATGTAGCCCATCATGGCTATTTGCAGAAAATACTCTGTGTTTGCTCTAAGAACTTCGTCCTGCATTTTTTCCCCATAGAAATCTGTAAGGTTTGAATAGATATTATGACCTAACTCTCCTACTACCTCCGTAACACTTTTTGTTCCTTGGGTTTGCTGATTATATTGGACGCCTAGATTAAACGCCATTAATATTGAATTTTGAAGGCTGTCCATTTGTACCTGGTCCTTGCCTTGTCCCTGTTGTTCCTCAGACATTTAATTACCTCCTGATATTTTAGGGATTAAGTCTAACACATTCTCCAATTAAAAAAGAGATATGAGCGATTTATGGGTGATTTTTTATTGCCGGGATTTGATTTGAAATATTAAAAGTGTCAAAGTAATAAGTGAATACAAAGTTTGGAGGATCATGAATGGCAAAAGTTCAGGGCGGCCATCTGGTTGCCAGAACACTTTATGAGCTTGGAGTTAGAGAGGTTTTTTCTCTTGCCGGGGGTCATATAAACCCTATCTACAACGGGTGCCAAAAACTTGGCATTAGAATCATCGATACTCATCACGAGCAGGGCGCAGCTATGGCGGCTGATGCTTACGGCAGGGTATCAAAAACCCCTGGAGTGTGCCTGGTTACAGCAGGTCCTGGTTTTACAAACGCCCTTACAGGAGTAGCCGGAGCCCATATGTCTAACGCGCCGTTTATTATTATCTCCGGAAGATCAGGTGTTGAAGAGAATGATAAACTCTCACTTCAGGAGATAGACCAGGTTGCCATGGCTTCTCCAATTACAAAGTGGGCCAAGACGGTTTTTGATCCTCTTCGTATACCTGAGTATGTAAGCAACGCATATAAAAGGTCTATATCTGTGAGACCGGGGCCAGTTTATTTAGGGATGTCGTACGAAGTTCTATATCCCAAATGCGATGAGAAAAAATTAAGCAGCTACAACACTAAAATACCTGTAACAAACACTGAGCCTAACTCAGAGGTTGTAGAGGAGTTTGTATCCCTTCTAAAGAAAGCCAAAAGGCCCGTTGTTATTGCAGGAAGCGGTGCATGGTACTCGGGCGCGGAGAGGGAAATCTCAAAATTCATCGAAAGTTTAAATGTTCCTCTATTTACTTTGAACTTCGGAAGGGGCATTGTGTCTGACGATCATCCACTTTGCTTTGGGCCTGCAAGCGGATCCGCGCCAAACGCGTTTAAGAAAATTACATCCGAAGCTGATCTAATTATTCTTTTTGGTATAAGACTCAGCTTATATATAGGATTTGGCAATAGCTTTAATCCAAAAGCCAAAGTGGTTCAGATTGATATTGAATCAAGTGAAATTGGAAGAAACCGCCCTGCAGATCTGGGAGTGGCGGCGGATCTAAAACACACACTACAAAAAACTATTTCTCGTATAAACAAGAATAGAATGAAGCTCAATTTTAGCCCTTGGCTTAAGAGAGCGGTTTCGCTGCATGATAAGGAAAAGCCAAAAGGCGATAAGTTAAAAAAATCTAATCGGTCTCCAATTCATCCAGTCAGAGTTGGGCAAGCTGTGTCAGAAGTATTGGGCGGAGACGCCTTAATAGTCATTGACGGCGGCGATACCC
Organism: Thermodesulfobacteriota bacterium; assembly: GCA_039028315.1. Taxonomy (NCBI): domain Bacteria; kingdom Pseudomonadati; phylum Thermodesulfobacteriota; species Thermodesulfobacteriota bacterium. Next base: position 2,682 of record JBCCIH010000139.1, read on the forward strand.
AAGCTTGGACAGACGGGCACTATCCAATTTTAAACCCTGGGCATTATGTGAAAGGTGGTCCACTGGGGTGCATGGGAGTGGGTGTTCCCTTTGCAATAGGTACAAAAATCGCTCGTCCTGATAAGCAGGTTGCACTAATTACTGGGGACGGAGCTGTGGGAATGAATTTCATGGAGTTTGAAACCGCAATCCGTCACAAAATACCTTTTGTAGCTGTTGTATGTAATGACGGAGCTTGGGGAATGACGAAGCACCAGCTTGAGATTACATATGGCAAAAAGAGTAAGATGATCGGAGTTGATTTAGGACTTACGCCATTTCATGAAATCGTAAATGTGCTAGGCGGATACGGTGAGTTTGTCTCAGATCCCAAAGAACTTAACGGGGCAATCGAGCGGGCAGCTTCCTCTGGCCTCCCCGCCCTCATCAATGTTGCTACCGATCCAAAAGCTGTAAGCGGCGCAACTCATGTAATAACTGAAATGATGATGTCGGCAAATAAAAAATAGCTCTACAATTCTATTTATTAGCTTATTTCTTTTAATTTATCTATAACTTCAGCTGGCTCAGCTCGTTTGGTGTAATCAGCATCTGCAAACGCATACTGTACTGTTCCATCCTTATCAATCACATATGTGCCTGGAAGAGGGATTTCCCAGGAGTCATCACCGTTGAAATTTGGTAGAGCAAGACCAAAGTTTGAATAAATTTCATGAAGTGATGAGTCAAGCTTAAAAACTAGCCCAAATTCGTTTGCTGTTTTATTACCCTCGTCGCTTAAGACTTCAAACTTCAGCTCATTCTTCTCAGCGGTAGATAGAGAATTGTCTGGAGTTTGAGGTGATATGGCAACAAGAGAGGCGCCAAGTTCTTTAATTTCACCAAGGTGTTTTTGATATGCATTTAGCTCAAGGTTGCAATATGGGCACCAACCGCCTCTGTAAAAATTAAGTACCACAGGGCCCTTTTCCAGAAGGGAGTTTAGATCCACTGAATTGCCCTGTGTATTAGGCAAATCAAAGTTAGGCGCTTTTGCACCAACTTTTAATGAATTTTGAGCAATACCTGTATCAGCAAGTCTTCTGGTTGCATCAAGCATAGTGTTTAGTATTTCCGGCGGAACTTTTTTGCTAAATCCGGTATATAGTTCTTCTAATTCTACTTGTAAAGTCATCTAAGACCTCCGTTGATTTAATTGTATAAGTTAAGATTACAGAATAGGTCAATAAGATTCTAGTTTTTATAAATTTGGCCCATACTATTCGCCAGTTTTTAGTACGGCAAGAAAAGCTTCTTGTGGAATCTCGATATTACCAACCTGCTTAAGACGTTTTTTACCCTCTTTTTGTTTTTCTAGAAGTTTTCTTTTTCTTGTTATGTCACCGCCGTAGCATTTTGCAGTAACATCTTTTCTGACGGGTTTCACTGACTCACGGGCAATGATTTTATTTCCAATGGCAGCCTGGATAACCACTTCATATAGCTGTCTTGGAATAAGTGATCTAAGTTTCTGTATAAGCTCTCTTCCTCTTTCATATGATCTGTCCTTGTGAACGATAATAGAAAGAGCGTCTACCACTTCTCCATTTACCAGTACATCTAATTTTATTAGATTGGATCCCTGATACCCAATTGGCTCATAGTCCATAGAGGCATATCCGCGGGAGACGGACTTTAGCTTGTCGTAGAAGTCATATACTATTTCGGCTAGAGGTACTTCGTACTCAACAATAACTCTGTCCTCTGTGACATATCTTATGTCTCTTTGTATACCGCGTTTCTTAATGCATAGATCGAATATCGCGCCAACATAGGTGCTTGGTGTGTGCACCGATACCAAGACATAAGGCTCTTCAATAAGCTCCATTTTGTCAGGTGATGGCAAGTCGCTCGGGTTGTCTACATATGAAACTTCACCACTTTTATCAGTTGTTTTATATATAACAGTTGGAGCAGTGGAAATTAACTCAAGCTCAAATTCCCTTTCAAGTCTTTCCTTTACTATCTCCATGTGAAGAAGGCCCAAAAAACCACACCTAAACCCAAAACCAAGCGCTATGGATGTCTCTGGCTCATAAACTAGAGAAGAATCATTTAGCGCCAGTTTCTCAAGCGCCTCTTTTAATTTGTCATAGTCCACAGAATCAATAGGATAAAGGCCGCTAAACACCATCGGCTTCATCTCCCTAAATCCGGGAAGCGGCTCATCGGTTGGTCTTGAAATGCTTGTAATCGTATCACCGACCTTAGCCTCATCCAGCTCCTTTATTGAAGCAGTCACAAACCCTACCTCGCCCGTCTTAAGCTCCTCTACTTCAATGGCTCTCGGTGAGAAAATGCCAAGTGTTCTTACTTCATATGAAGCTCCCGTAGACATAAACTTTATTTCTTCGCCGGTTTTGATACTTCCTTCAAACACCCTTATCAGCATCACTACCCCTTGATAGGAATCAAACCAGCTGTCAAATATAAGCGCTTTTAGAGGCTCTTTGGATTTATCTGGGGGAGGAGGCACTTCTTTTACTATTGCCTCTAGTACGTCCTTTGTTCCAATTCCTTCTTTTGCACTCGCAGGTATTGCTTCATCTGCGCTTATTCCGATCACGTCCTCAATTTCTTCTTTTACTCTCTCTGGATCAGCGGCAGGGAGGTCTATTTTATTGATCACCGGCACAAGCTCAAGCCCGGAGTCTGCGGCCATATAAGCGTTTGCAACTGTCTGAGCTTCTACGCCTTGTGATGCATCCACAATAAGAATAGCCCCTTCACAAGCCATAAGACTTCTTGAGACCTCGTAGCTAAAATCTACATGCCCCGGGGTGTCAATTAGATTAAACCCGTAGGTATGACCATCGTCTGCTTTATAATCCAGCCTCACAGCCTGCGCTTTGATCGTAATACCTCTTTCTCTTTCTATCTCCATCTGGTCCAAGAACTGATCGGCCATCTCCCGCTTGCTAAGAGTTCCTGTAAATTCCAAGATTCTATCGGCTAAAGTGGATTTGCCATGGTCCACATGGGCTATTATAGAAAAATTTCGTATGTATTTGGGTTCCATATTGTCTGTATTACTGATATTTAGAATTAAAAGATGACGTAGTATAAATTATAGGGGGCTATATTCAAATTAATATACTCTTTACCATGAGCCACCGCCGCCGCCGCCAAAACCTCCGCCGCTGCTACCGCCGCTGAAACCACTACTACCGGATTTTCTTGGTCTGGAAGACAGAGTGCTGTTCATAACGCCCAAGCTTCTTCCAATATCTGATACGAATATATTTGGTGAGAACGTGTTTCCATAACTTGATGAGTGATACCAATTTGGCGGCTCTTTATACATATCTTTAAACGCGTCCGCCCATTTATCTTCCAGGCCAAATACAAGAGCATAGGGCAGCACCCTATCAAACAAAGTGGGATCATTGTTGGCTAGTCTTTCTATGCGGTCTTTCTCCGCTCTATCAATAAACTCTCTAAACCCTAATAGCTCTTCGTTCATGTGTGAGCCCTTTTTGGTTTTTCTGGGCATATACCTTGAGAATATAAGAGTAATTAATCCAGATAGACCTAAACTTAAGCCGAAGATAAAACTTACTTGAAGGCTAAGAAAACCAAGAACCATTGCAGCTATACCGATCCATTTATAAATCCTTCTCACGTTCTCTGGATTGGTTGGGAAGTACCTGCCTGCTACAAGCTCTTTGTAAAGAGCGTCTTTAATTCCTGGAATATGAGAATAAAACTTATTTTTGAGTTCAGAAACCATTATTGTATCTTTACCTCCAAACATTCCAGAGATAATTCTGTCCTCATATAATTTAATTGAATCCAAGGGCTTTTGAGTTCTGATAATTTTGTAGTCTTTGTTCGTGAAGTAGAAAAACTTAGTTGTAGTTATCTCCTCAATTGTTAAATATCCCCTAACAGCTAGATCAATTACTGTTGATGTTAAGTCTAAAATATTTGCCCTCTCATCTATGAGCGTTCCAGCTTCAGCTGGAGTAATATTCTCTGGCGGCTCATACTTA
>JBCCIH010000140.1 GCA_039028315.1 Thermodesulfobacteriota bacterium
GGACGGTTGGTTTGATACAGGGGATGTTCTTAAGGCGGACGAAGACGGCTATTTGCACTTTGTTAGCCGTAAAAAGCAAATTATTGTGCATGATGGATCTAATATAAGTCCGGTTGAGGTAGAGGAGTCCCTCTTAGAGCACAAGTCAGTAGAGCTTGCAGGCGCAGTTGGTGTGCACGATGTTATGCACGGAGAGAACGTGCGAGCTTTTATAACATTAAAACAAGGCTCTGAGGTGCCCAAAATATTTGACCTGATCCTGTTCTCACGCAAGCGAATAGGCTACAAAGCGCCGGAAGACATAGTTATTTTAGAAGAAATGCCACTTAACCCTACAGGGAAGATAGATCGGGTTAGTCTAAAAAAGTTGGCCGAAGAAAAGCACGGGCATAGGTAGTTCGGCACTCCAAAAATATAAGTATTCCTATATATTTACATTGACATCAGTCTAGAAATTGATTAGTGTGGTGAATATTGACCTTTTGGCGGGGGATAATATTTAAATCACTATAACTCATACCAAACAAACAAAATATTTCAGCAATTTATTCAAACGAACATTCAAAAGAACACTGATTTATTCAAAAGGAGGTCGTAAGATGAATAGTAAATTCTTCGGAAGTAAATGGCTTGTGATGCTTCAAATAGTTATAGCCGCATCGATTTTTATGTTTATGCCTGCTGATGCATTCTCGCAGAAAAAGAAGGACCCTAGGTGCAGATTTAGGAATCCTGATACAAACAGGATTTTTAAATACAGATGTGATCGGTTCCAATCTAAAGGCGATATAGACTCTATAACTCCACAGCTAAAGATAATTAGCCCTTTGCCAGGAGAAGAGATTGATTACTCTGCGCTCGCAGAGGCGGATCTCACAGATCTGCAGGGAAACCCGATAACAGTAAAACTTCTCCCGATAACAATTGTGATAAGCCCGGCATCAGAATATACAGTTGATTTTACCGCTGCAACAAATGCTGCCACTGAGTATGCCTTTGAGCCTCAAGTTGATGGAGTTGGCCACGCTCATGCATATGTTGGGCCTGATATTGATACTGTGAATCTGGGCGATACTGACGGTGACGGAGTAGATGAGTACAGTGTGGGTTTTGTAGGACAGAACAACCGCTCCGATTTTGCTGGTGGATTCTGCGTATTCCGTGAACCTGCAGATCAGGAAAATGGATACCAGCTTTTAACCACTAACTGCCCGCTCTGGCAATTTGGCGAAGACATCGTTGAAGGAGCTCCGTATAGAGTAATTGTTGATACAACTGAGAATTCACATGGCCCTAGAATCAAGGCACATCCAAGAGATATGCCCTCTGGGGATAAACAGGTAATTACATTTATTAACGTATCTGAATAAACAATTCAATCTTGAAAATATTTCAAACGGGGGCTCATATCAAATGTGCTCCCGTGTTTATTTAAAGACTTGTTCCATTCTCTATGTTCTTTAGTTAGGATGTATCTAGATTATAAAGGCGGGAGGCCGTTATTATGTCAGCTACATCCTTTGATCCTCAACAGATATTCTCACCACAAGTTAGCCATGGCGGTATCGTTGCAAAGGTACTAAACAGCCCACATAAATATATCCAAGCCCCTGGAGCGCTTCATAACCTTGGACTATATCTAAAACTTTTAAATTCTAGACATACGGCAACTGTTATAACCTCCGGCGGCGAAAATAGATTTGGTCAGGTAATATCTGACAGCCTTTCAAAATCGAGTATTTCCGACACAAGAATAATTTTCCAAGGCGAATCTACACTAGCTGAGATTGAGCGCATAACTGGTGAATTAGAAAATAGTAATGACCCTATCGATGCCATCGTTGCAATTGGAGGAGGAAAGTGTATTGATACTGGAAGGGCTGTCGCTTACCGGATGTCACTGCCATCTATAATATGCCCTACAACTGCTTCAACTGACGCTCCATGTTCTGCACTTTCTGTAATCTACAACGAGAGCGGAGAATTTATAGAAGCAGATTTTTACCCTCTTAACCCTACGTTGGTAGTAGTGGATACAAAAATTGCAGCACAAGCACCTTATAGATATATAGTTTCAGGCCTGGGCGACGCCATGGCCACGTGGTATGAAGCCCGTACATGCTTTGAAAATCCGGACTCATTTTCATTAATAGGAACCCGCCCGACCCTTGTAGGATTGGCAATAGCCGAGTTATGTGCAAAAACGCTATATGAAAATGCACTAGATGCAATTGCTGCAGTCAAAAATAATCAAGTAAATGATGCCGTTGAGAAAATTGTTGAAGCCAACACTCTGATGAGCGGGATAGGTTTTGAGAGCTGCGGTGTTGCGGCCGCCCATGCAATAGGGCAGGGGTTTAATTCGTTCCCAGAAATTGATAAAAAGTATCTCCATGGTGAGATGGTAGCTTTTGGCCTGATTGCACATCTTTTATTGGAGGACAGGTACGATGAGGCTGAAAAAGCGGCCACTTTTTTTGCAAAAGTAGGTCTCCCCGTACATCTGGGCCAGCTTTCGTTTGAAAACCCCACTATAGAAGAACGTAAGAAACATGCACAAGCGGCTCTTGCAATACCAATCATACAAAATGAGCCATTTGAAGTAACAGAGCGGATGGTAATAGACATTGTAGATCATGCAGATAAATTTGGCCGCATGATATCTAAAGATATTGGAGATGAGCCTTACCATAGCATTCACAGCGATTAATTTGCGTAAATATAAATCCCTTTGTATATGTTATAATAGCAATAATATTCAAAGAGGAGGAAGGTAAAAATGGTCTTGGTAAATAGGTGCTTTACTATCTTAATTTTGGCGCTATTAACGATAAGTTTTTCAGTTATAGCAGCTACTCAAAGTGTTTATGCCCAGTCTTGCGCTGTTGAAGTAATTAAAAATGCTGACCCTGAAGACAACACACCTTTTAGTTTTACTTCAGTTGTGCTAGGTTCACCTGAAGACTTTATACTTACTGATCCAGATAACAACTCAATGGAAGTTTTATTAGGGTTAGATGAGTCAACTATAACAGAGAATGTGCCCGAAGGTTGGACACTTTCGAGCATTGAATGTGAAATAGAGCAGGGAGATGAATTTCTTATAGAGGTATCTGTAAGTGGTCCCACTGTTAACATTAATTGTCTGGACAGTTTTGGAAGAGCTTCTTGTGTATTCAATAATGTTGTAGCTCCAAAAAATGTTCCAACTCTATCTCACTTGGGAATGCTCGCTTTAGCTATTGGTATCGGTGTTATAGGATATTTTATAGTTCGAAGAAGAGCTGCTGCATAGTAAATTCTTTTACAAATTCTTAAAAAATGAAAAATAGTGGGCTTTGCATACTCGCAGAACGCCCCTATGGTGCTATATTTCGTATAATTCTTGGAAACAATTAAAACTATCTTGCATACGAGCGTTCGCTTGTGGTATATAATTTTATAGGACGGTAGGTCGTTCATAACACAACATAATCTATATATAAAGGGGGTTTTCCGATGAGGCATTTCCCAGTTCTATTGTTACTAGTAACTCTTTCTCTAGTAGGTGTGGACTCAAATGCGCAAACCACTCAGCAGTGGTTAGACAGCGATAGAAGCAAAATCAGTGAGCTTGAACAACATCTTACCTTTCCAACTCAAATTAATATAACTGTAAGACAAGACCAGGTTGTAAGAGTTACAGGGGGAGCTCGAAGGCACTCAAACCCTTCTCAAAATATAGATGAGATCTTGGTTACGAAGTTCGTTGGAAACTTCGAGTGTCAAGATAAAGTAGGCACAAATAGACCTGGGAATTATGTGGACACTCATGAACTCAAAGGTTTTTGGTTTGGAAGCAAAAACACAATGAAAAGTGCTAAAAACTACAATGGTTATGCAGCAATAGCGCAGGCCACAGATAATACGGACAGAAAGATACTTGATACCGCTGAGCTTGTAGAGTCATGTGAAGGGTCCTTATTTCCTGATGGGGAGGTTACGACTGTTTCAATAACTCAGCCCATAGCCTTGGGTGCTTGGTGCACAGGTGATAAGGAAGCCTCGGGTTTAGCGCTTGATTTCTCTCTCGTAGTCTATGAAGCAATAAATACGGACTCTTTTAGAATAAATTTAACTTGTGATAAACGCTTAATTAAAGCAAGAAGGATGCAAAGAAGAACATCTGATGGAAGGTATATTCACAGATGTCCTGAGGGCACTCATATTAACGGTACCCATAATAATGTGGCCTATACAAAAACTACAAAACCTAGATATTGCAGAAACTCTGAGCTTGCTATAAAGGTCAAAAAAGAGCCCACGGAGCCAGAGGCTTTAACTGTATATGAGGTGCATTGCCCTGACGGTTTTTATGTAAAAAACTCTGATCTCAAATATTCTCTCTCAACAAAGAGATATCCGCCGGGGGACTATCTTTGCTTTCCCTATAAATACACTTGGACTCAAAAGAAAGGTTAAAACTAATTCAATCTAGTGTGGAGGTGAAATATGAGAAGTAAATATCTAAAACTATCGGTGCTTGCGGTTTTGATGTTAAGTTTTGTTGCGGTAGGGTGTTCTGAGGAGACATGTAAAGGACTTTTGGCTCAGCTTCAATCTTTACAAAATCAGATAATTTCTATTGCAAATGAAAGAATGAAGGTTGATGCAAAAGGTGATGATATGGGAAGGGCGGTTGAACTCTATCAGCAGGAGATGAATGCGAGAAGAAACTTTTCAGAGACTGCAGAGAGGTACATAGCTCGAGGCTGTCAAGAAAAAACAGGTGATGTTCCTTCAATTCCACCTATGAACCCGGCAACAGAAATAGAGTTGCCCTAAATCATATTAAATCTCAAAATAGGGAGCTAGGAACTCACGTTCTGAATAGCTCCCTTTTTTATGAACAAATTCGAGTCTAGCAGTGTTTGAAATAAATAATTAATAAATGTATATTTTCGTCCTGTATGAATCGTTTTGTTGCATTGCTTTTTCTAATTTTGTTTCCGATAATTGTATTTGCACAGTCTGATGCAGAATTCTACAACAGGGCTATTTCTAAGCTAAAGATCGGTGATTTAAAAGGAGCACTTGAGGATTTTAATCAATCTATAAAGCTGGATCCGGATTATGCGCCAGCATATACCAACCGTGGGGCTATTAAATACAACCTAGGAGATACAAAAGGCGCCCTTAGTGACCTAAACAAAGCAATTGAGCTCGATCCCAATGATGCTAAAGCATATAGCAATAAAGCTGCCATCCTAAATGATCTTGGAAACTACGAGCAGGCTTTAATAGATGCTACTAAGTCAACAAAGCTAGACGCTAATTACTCAAAAGCATATAGCAATAGAGGAGTGGCATATAGCGGTTTGGGTAAGAGTGATCAAGCAATAAAAGATTTTGAACAAGCCCTTGTACTAAATCCTAATAACGTTGAGGCGTACTATAATTTGGGCACAGAGAACGGTGTTATAGGGGATAGCAAGTCAGCCGTAAAATACTTAAGTAAAGCGGTAGAACTTAACCCCAACAATATAGATGCTTACTATAACCTGGGCCTGAATTATGATAAGTTGGGTGATCAATCAAATGCCCTTAAGAGTTACGATAAAACAATAGTCTTAAACCCTAATTATTATAAGTCATATGTTAACAGGGGACTTGTTAAGTTTGAACTGGGAGATATCAAGGGTTCTCTTGATGATTATGATAGAGCAATTGAGATTAAGCCCAGCTATCAGGCTTACTATAGTAGAGGCATCAGCAACGCAAAACTAGAAAACTATCAGGATTCGGTAAATGATTATACAAAAGCTTTGGAGCTTAATCCAGATCTGCTTCTTGCCTACATAAAAAGAGGCGTTGATAAGGCTAGGCTAGATGACTACACTGGCGCGCTAAGTGATTTTGAAAAGGCAATTGAGCTTGAACCTGGGTATGCTCCGGCATATTTCAACATGGCTATCATAAACATCAATAATGGCCAAAATGATATTGCTTGTAAAAATCTATATAAATCTAAACAACTAGGTTTTAATCAGAGCGAAAAATTGATTAAAGAGTACTGCTCGGAATAATTTGTTATACACTTCTAACTTTATTTATTATTAATTAACTCGCAGCCTCTTTGGAATCCTCAATGATTTCCTTTGAAATCATGCTGGCAAAATAGTAAATACGTCCAATAAGCTCCACAAACTGGCTCTCAACCCGATAAAGTACAGCCCTGTCAGGATCGTCACTCAAAAGCCTTTCACCAAGGTGCTCGATCATGCTATCAGCTAGCCTATCGACCTCAGATTTCATATCAACAACCTTCCATGCGAGATCGCTATCATCCTTATCAACAGCTTTAAGCGAAAGATCAAAACTTTCTCTAACCTTAGAAGAGTAGGGCATAAATTTGTTAAGAGTTTCCTCACTTATTTTAAATCCGCGGTCTATTCTCTCTTTGCCGATAGAAACCATATTTACGGAAATAGTTTCACCTATGTGCTGAAGGTTAGATACAATTGTGCCAAGTGCCTCAAGTCTTTTGGTCTCCGAATCGGTCATCTCCATTGAATATAGTTTTCTGGCGTAGTCAGTAATAGAGTCATGAAGCATTCTAAGCTCGAGCTCACGAGAGACCAATTTCTCCAGATCTTCCTTAGTACCTGAGAGGACAGCCGGTCTAGCCATATTGGTAAGCCCTTCAATAAATCCCCC
>JBCCIH010000141.1 GCA_039028315.1 Thermodesulfobacteriota bacterium
ATATAATATACATAAACAATAAGACTATGACAATATTAATACACAAATTTGGAAATTGCAAGTAACGGAAACACAAAATGATGATTAGCAATCACAAAACAATGATTCAGAGTGGACTTAAGGGGGCCGATGGTTTTATGGGACGTATAGAGCACATAACTACGCAGCAGATAATTGGGGAGTGGGGAAGTATAAATAATTTTGCAAGCTCACACGGGGTTAGCCCGGCATCGACAAAGATGGTGATATATGTGGACGGAGCAAAGAGCAGACCAGTAGAGGAGGCGCTTAGAAAGTATGGTTATTTAAATTTGCTCCGGTTTGAGAAAGAGTTGAGGAAGCGCGGGCAGACTTTTTCTGACTATCTTGCAGAGGACGGGCTTAATCCTGTCGAGCTTATTGAGACCATTAGGATGAAGGAGATTCATCCGCAAATTCTCTCAGGGCTCAAGCAAAGGGGGTACTGGGGCGTGCTTGAGGCTCGGGAGGGGTCGGAAGAGGTCTCGGTCGGTAACAGAAGTTCGGAAGAAAATTAATAAGGGGCATCTTGTGCCCAGGACACATCGTGTCCGAGGAGGTCGGAAATTATGTTGTCATCAATTTTACGCTATACAGGTTATTTGATTTTGGTGTTTGGGTTCTTTTATATGTCCTGGCATTTTGGCAGAGCATATGAGAAGGGAAATTTTGACTTCCATATAGCTGATGCATCTGCACAGGTTAAAGACGGCGCAAGTTGCGAAGATGCCAAACGCGTTTATCAAGAGGTACTTAACGAGCTGGATAGCCCTTCGCCAAAGTCTGATTGGAATACTAAGTACATGGAGTTCACAAAGAGATGAAAGTAGCATTAGCATATCCATCCGTCTCGTCCTTCCCGCAATCCTCCATCCTTCTTAAAAGAGAGGGAAGGCCGAGACAGCACTCCTACAGAGACAGCCCCGGGTGTTTTTATGGTAGCTGCTGCCCAGAAGCCAGAGACGCCTGGGGCACAACACCTCGCGGTGGTGTGCTGGAATAAAAGTTCTAACAGTTTTGGGAATGTAAATACAACTGGGCTTGAGTTTTGTAATTAATTAGAGGATCGGAAGAAAGTTTATTACAGCGGGTCCTACCCGCAAGGTTGGAAGAGATAGTATGGCTGCGGATTCTATCCGCTCGGAAGATGGGACGAATAATTTACGAGGGGTCATACAATGCAACAGCAAAACGCAACTATACGCGACGATGGGCGCGGTAAAGTCTCCAGGGTCAGCGAGACGGGGATCAAAATCGAAGGAAGAGAGAACTGGTTCTCTTTTTCAAAACCGGAATACAGAAAAGAGCCTTTTGAGATACCAATAGTCGGTGATTTTGTTGAGTACCGCTATACCCAAAAGGGAAAAGGCACCTGGGTTCAGTCTATAAATGTGCTGGGGCGGCAGGAGCCTATCAAAAACGGTCTTCCGCTTAACCATGGGGAGCGAAAAAACGAGTCCAGTTGGGAAGAGGAGCGCGAGCGAAGGCTCATGGAGCTTCTAAAAATCATATCCGAGAACTACAGCGGAAGGGCTATTGGACCAGAGGACCTTATGAGAGACGCCATACTTTTAGAGCGCGAGTTCGTAAGGGCACTTAAACGCTGGAGAGAGTAGGGGCTATTTCATCATGCAAGGTCAATTTGAACAATATTGTCTGGAACATTCTCAATATAAAGATTCTATAGGGAGTCAGGTCTGGAATATGAGTAAGAATATCTGGGATGAATTTATAGCGGAAAAAGAGTGTTTTATTGTGCCTAGGGAGCTTAGGTTAAAAAGAAAAGCCCTTGGCCTTAACAACGAAGAATACATCATCTTGCTTGATTGCTTAGATTGCTATAACAATGGGGTCCAGGATCTGGATCAGCATTTGGCCCATGTAAATGGGATATCAGAGAAAACAGTGCAAAAAAGACTGGGAGCGCTTGAGAAAAAGGGTTTTCTAAGGCGCGACTTGCGCTTGGTTGACGGCAGAATAAAAGGACTTACTTATAACCCCGAGCCCTTGATAAAAAAGCTTGAGTTAAATAACTCCACAGGCTCTTTGCATGAGCACACAAACATAAAGAGTGCTCATGAGAGTTTAGGCAGTTATGAATCTCAAAATGGTTATGACGAAGTTAAAGAGAAGAATTGGAAAAATGAGTTTTGCTCGACAAAGTGGTACAACGATGTTTTCTCTGAAATGTACGAAGAAGCATCAGGGCAACCGGTTCTCACAGGTGGCAGAGAGTATAAATCAGCCGAGACCTACTTTAGCAGGTTAAGACAGCTAAATCCCGAACTTTCGGCTCAGGATGTTTATAGACGGGCAAGTGAAGGGGCACGCTACATAATTGACTCTCAGCTAGCGGGAGGAGTGTTCGGGTGGCTGCATAAGCCCCCTGATATTTGCATGCTGGCAAATCAGGCTCAGGCCGTCGATTATCAGCTCAGGTGTATTGAGAGAACTTATGGAGAAGGAGAGTTTGAAAATAAAAAGTGCAGCGTAGAGCTTTTATTTACTAATAAAAATAAGGAGAAAGATAATGCTTCAAACAAATTCGAAAAAGTCTATAGAGAGATCACAGAAATTGAACACAGAGAAGTACAGCGAGACTTTCAGAAAAGCAATGGAGAGCGGTTATCAGAAGATAAATCCTAGAAAGCTTGCTAAGAATAAAAGACTTATAGCTGAGTCTCTGCAGTTTCTACAAAATGAAGAGAAAACAAAAAATCCTGAGGGCACAATGAAGGCATTATTCACCCTTTACCAAGAGTTAGATTCTGGAGCGGATTATATAAGTCCTTCCGAGAGGCAATTTTTTCCTAAGAATAAAGAGCAAAGGACTTTTGAACGTTTTCTTGAGGGCTTTAGATATATCTATTTTATTCTAAGACGCGCCCAGGAGAGGCTTTATCTAAGTAATGCTTTTGATAATTTCTGGGAGCAATGTAAATCCTATCTAAAGCGCTGCGAATATTCTGAGAAGTTTATAACCACTGTTCTAAAAAAAGACTCATTCTTTTATAGGCAAAGTTTTAATTATTGGCGCTCAGAATTCGGCGACTCGGAAGAAGGTTTCTCTGTTATGTATAAGTATTTTAGGGGTTGTTTCGGCATTGTCGGAAACGATGAGTACTGCTCTATAAATAAGGGAAGAGAAGTTAGTTATGACTGGAAGAGAATGAAAAACTGCTTTGAGAGGTTTAATGAAAAACCTAAGTTCTCAAATCCGGTGCTAAGGCCGTCTGACTATGTGCCACTATCTGATGAGAAACTCCAGATGCTAAAGACACGTATAAAAGGCTTCAAATTCCGAGAACAGGAAAATAACATTAAAGCTGATGCACTACTTTTAGAAATTCAAAAACGTAATAAGGAAAAAGGATACTTTCATCAGATTTAGAAATAAATAAGAGGGGTGAGATGTGATAGATAAACGGCTTATAGATTATAGCAATCAGTACAGAGATTATTATAAAACTTTAGAAGAAAAAGGAAGATCTCTTAATGTTCAAGAAGTGCTAACACTAATTGAAGGTTTTCTTGCAGTTTCTGAAGCAGATTTCCCATATCATAGAGAAAAGGAGGTAGTAAAAGGTTTAAAAAAAGTTCACATGGAATATCATAAGGAACAAAGAATACGAGTTTAAAGAAAAGTACGAGCTTTTTGAGTGATAATGGTGTATAATAAAAGATAGCGGTACTATAGGCTGTTGATTAAAGCTTTTAATTATTTAATTTGATCTAAACGCCTATTTTGTTAGATGTCCTCAATTATTTAAGCCAAAGGTTAATATCTTACTAAATGTTAGTCTATTGGTGCTATTACAATATATTTTCAAAGTTAAGAGGAAGAAATGAGAGCAACTTACTATCATGAGCGGTTGGGAATCACTTTTAGAATAATAGGATTACTTTTTGAGGACGAGAGGTATGAGATTTACCACGCCCGCAATAAAAAATATGACAGAGATTTGATTCTGCATTTTCCAAAGAAGGAAGGCGGAAGAAAGTTCAATGTGCCAGTGGTAAATTTTGAAAAAGCGGCTACCGGATCTTCCAACTCAAAGCCAAAAGAGATTAATTTGCCTTGGGACAATAAGTCAGAAAAGGCAAATGGTCACTAGCTGTTACAAAATTTGACCTAGCTCAAACCTATACCATTCTTTAACTCATAGCATGTTCTTATAATTAATAGTTCACAATGGAGTTATGTGCTCTGTGCAGAAGAGCTGTATTTAAATTAGTTGGGCAGCGATGTTATTAGTAGAATGCACCTTGTTAGTTTGTTATGAGAAGCGGGCAAAAATGCCCTGGTTTCCTGTAGGAGGAAATATGAGAAAAATAATGAATTTACAAAGGAGACCAAAATGGCAGAAGAATTTGATCATCTACCGTGCCCAATTTGCGGCAGAGAACTTTTATATTCGGAGGGAACACACGATCTTGGATGTATAAATAATCCAAAGCCTATAGATAAAGTAAATAATAAAGAACAAAGGACTCTGCATGAGAATACAACGAGTTATGGATTTGGAAGTAATTCATCAACTGATCAGATGCAGAGCAACATCGCCCTCAGTACGGCTCAAGGCCATGAGTATAAAAGTTATAGACTCTGTGATAAGAAGAACTCAAATTCAAAGCATTCACAAAGTAATATGTGCGAGTTAGATGGTAAATCTCAGAGTTGTGCGCGGTCCGGTAAAGATGAAGCTAGTGATGAATACTGCGTGTTTGGAATTTCTTTTACGGAAAGCGCAAAAAACGGGACGCTATGGAGCATTCGTATTGTGGATGGAGAAACAGATTACCAGGCCCTTGTGAGGCTTATGCAGAATATTGAAAAAAGGCTAAGGGCTGATGAATCTCTTGCAGCAAATGTTCCAAACCTTCCCAAAAAAGTTGAGCGAAGCAAGGTCTCAAAGCTTGCATTTAGGTACAGTTTGGAAATAGAAGACCTTTATTCGATTAAATACAGTACAGAGACTATTGAGCGGCTTGCAATGTTTTATAACCTAACTTCAAAAGAGGTAAGGCACATCAAACAGACTGATATTATGGAAGATTGAATAAATAATAGATCATACCAAAATTGTTGCATTTGTGGTGTTGTGATTATGGTATTAATTACTATATTAGCTGTATAGGGCGATTGAAATCAGATTGTTAGAATGTTCTGTAATCAACAAGGAGGTATGTTATGAGGAATGTATACTCAGAATTACCTTTTTCTTGTTTGTTTGGAATCTTGATTGTTTCACTTCTTGCAATTGGCTGCAATCATAAAACCAAGACTGAGGCTACCTACAATCCTGAACGACTGGAGATTGGTGAGGCGATAGTTGAGGGATGGAACTGCAGCTTTTGCCACTCACCTCAAATCCAGGGACCGGATGGAAAACCTATGGCAGATCCCAAAAGATTTATGTCCGGGCATCCTGCAGGCAATGAAGTCCCCTCATTTAGCGATATGGCTATCACGTCACATGAGTGGATGGAGTTTGTAGATAATCTAGAAACTACAGTATGGGCAACGGATAACCAGATTGTATTCTCCGCCAATTTAACTCCTGATGATGACACAGGTATAGGCACATGGACAGAGACCGAGTTTGTTGAAACAATAAAACAAGGACAGCACCGAGGAATAGAGCGGCGCATTAAAGCTCCAATGCCATGGAGGGAGCTTGGAGAGCTAGGTAATGAAGAGCTTCTCTCTGTTTATGAATATCTAATGAATTTGGAACCTGTGGATAACAAAGTTCCTCCTTCAATTGTTTTGTTTAGGTGATTAGACTAATTAGTGTCCGTATCCAGAGGGTTTTATATTAGCAATCGGCTCAGCTGGCATACATGAGAATTCATCTGATGATACTTTTTTCATAGTATTAAGATCAGCGCTCATTCTCTCAACATATAAAACTTGTTTTCCTTGAGCCTCCCACTCTTGAGCCTGAGGGCACGGGATCTTATCTCTAACAGATTTTCTCTTTGCTTTTAGAGTCTTAAAATAGTTCAGATCTCCGCTGCTAATCTCAGGTTGTGCGTACGTGTCTAGGAAAACAAGGCTTTTGTTTTGAACATTTATTGCAATTAACCGTTTAAAATTTCTTCCGGTCCACTGATCTAGAAAAATTAAATCCTCATATTTTCCTATGAATTTATTAACCCCTCCATATTCCCCGACACCAACAAAATAGCTTGCTTGTCTGGGGCTCATCTTGCATGGATCGGCTTTGGAGCTAGGGCTGAATATATATATGTTACTGCCGTCAAAATCACCAGCGGCCTGGGTATAAATTAAATAATCATCATATAAATAAGCTTTATCAGAATCTGAGCACTCTATTACTTTTGCCTTATCGCTTCCGGGGATAAGCGTTTGTGCTTGGGATTGCATTCCAATTGCTGCGAATACGGCAGCAGATAATATTGATATAATGATTACTTTCATACTAAAAAAGATACATTGAGATCTGGTCCTATCAAGGAGCTAGTTCACTATAGACAAAATAATACTGACCCTCAAACTGACGGTTAAGAAGCGATAGTAATCATACGATTTATTCTGTGTCAAAAAATTAATTTAAAAACGCCACTATCAACCGGCTTAACCGATCTCAGATTCAACACCTTTGGAGGCTTTGAACTTAAGAACATTTTTAGCAGG
>JBCCIH010000142.1 GCA_039028315.1 Thermodesulfobacteriota bacterium
AAAGAGCACCAAAATTTAATAGCAGATAAAGCGAGATCTGTTGAGTAAGCGGTTTCTCCGTAAAAAGGAGGTGATCCAGCCGCAGGTTCCCCTACGGCTACCTTGTTACGACTTCACCCCAATTACCAGCCCTACCTTAGGAGCCTGCCTCCCAGAGGGTTAGCTCAGCCACTTCGGGTAGAACCGACTTTCGTGGTGTGACGGGCGGTGTGTGCAAGGCCCGGGAACGTATTCACCGTGGTATTGCTGACCCACGATTACTAGCGATTCCAACTTCATGCAGGCGAGTTTCAGCCTGCAATCCGAACTGAGATTGACTTTGATGGGATTGGCTCCGCCTCTCGGTTTCGCGACCCATTGTATCAACCATTGTAGCATGTGTGTAGCCCAGGACATAAGGGCCATGATGACTTGACGTCATCCCCACCTTCCTCCGGCTTGTCGCCGGCAGTCTCTTTAGAGTTCCCACCTTAAGTGCTGGCAACTAAACATAGGGGTTGCGCTCGTTACCGGACTTAACCGGACACCTCACGGCACGAGCTGACGACAGCCATGCAGCACCTGTGCTAACCACATAAAGACAAGCTCTACGTCACCAAATGCTTTCACACCGGCTTATGTTAGCATGTCAAACCCTGGTAAGGTTCTTCGCTTTGCATCGAATTAAACCACATGCTCCACCGCTTGTGCGGGCCCCCGCCAATTCCTTTGAGTTTAAATCTTGCGATCGTACTCCCCAGGCGGGATGCTTAATGCGTTAACTACGGCACAGAGATTTTCATCCCCACACCTAGCATCCATCGTTTAGGGCGTGGACTACCGGGGTATCTAATCCCGTTCGCTACCCACGCTTTCGTCCCTGAGTGTCAGTAACAGGCCAGTTGGCCGCCTTCGCCACTGGTATTCCTCCCGATATCTACGCATTTCACCGCTACACCGGGAATTCTGCCAACCTCTCCTGTACTCAAGCTATGCAGTATTAGATGCAGTTTCAGGGTTGAGCCCTGAGATTTCACATCTAACTTACAAAGCCACCTGCGGACCCTTTACGCCCAGTAATTCCGAGCAACGCTTGCCCCCTCCGTATTACCGCGGCTGCTGGCACGGAGTTAGCCGGGGCTTCCTTTGAAGGTACCGTCAAGTCTGCAGGGTATTAACCTACAGACCCATCGTTCCAACTGACAGAGGTTTACGACTCGAAAGCCTTCATCCCTCACGCGGTATTGCTGGATCAGGCTTGCGCCCATTGTCCAATATTCCCCACTGCTGCCTCCCGTAGGAGTCGGGGCCGTGTCTCAGTCCCCGTGTGGCCGATCACCCGCTAAGGTCGGCTACCCGTCTTCGGCTTGGTGGGCCGTTACCTCACCAACTACCTGATGGGACATGGACTCATCTATAGGTGATAGCCGAAGCCACCTTTTACCGCTGAATCCGTAGATTCTGTGGTCTTATCTGGTATTAGCCCAAGTTTCCCTGAGTTGTCCCAGTCCTAAAGGCAGATTATCCATGTATTACTCACCCGTCCGCCGCTCTACTCATGACCGAAGTCATTTTCTCGCTCGACTTGCATGTGTTAAGCATACCGCCAGCGTTCGCTCTGAGCCAGGATCAAACTCTTCATTATAATTTCCTGAAATTATTGCTTAGCTCTACTTCGCCCGCTTATCTGCTATTTAATTTTCAAAGAACTAGACGCCTTATTAATCTAGTATTTCTTAAAGCAAAAAACCTTTAAAAAGCCAGAATGTCCCGGCGCCTTTTTCAAAGGGACATATAATATAAAGCATACAAACTTTATGTCAAGAACAAATTTTATACTTTTTAAAATTCCTAAAATCACTCTTAGCAAACTCTAAAAAATACAAAATGATCGGGACATTGTACCCTATATAAAAAAAGAATCCATAGGCACAAAAAATTAATCATAAGTACTACGAATTAACAAATGACTGTGGATGACCCAATATTATTATAAATGAAAAATGGGGAGAATTACAAGGCACTTTTTGGATTACCCATAGCAAAAATTTGAATTTGTAATGTTGAAAATATGCCAATTCAGTATAAATTAAGATACTCATCGAAATTACAATAAATGGGAAGGTAAAACCATGAGTCTTACAAATGAACAAGTAAAACGCTATAGCAGACATTTAATTATGCCTGAGGTAGGGGTTGAGGGTCAGGAAAAACTAGTAAACGCAAGCGTGCTCTGCATAGGCGCAGGCGGGCTTGGTTCACCACTAGCGCTATACCTTGCAGCTGCAGGTGTTGGCCATCTCGGAATTCTTGACTTTGATGTAGTAGACTTCAGCAACCTTCAGCGTCAGATTATTCATAGCGAAGAGACAATCGGAGAACTGAAGGTAGAGTCTGCGAAAAAAAGGCTCCAAGAGCTAAACTCTGATATTAAAGTCACTACATATAATGTAATGATCAACTCTGAGAACGCTATGGATATCATAAAAGACTATGACATAGTAGTTGACGGCACTGACAATTTTGCAACCAGATACCTTGTTAATGATTCATGTGTACTGCTAGGCAAGCCAAATGTCTATGGAAGCATCTTTAGGTTTGAAGGACAGGTTAGTGTTTTTGATGCTAAAAGAGGACCTTGCTACAGGTGTTTGTATCCTGAGCCACCTCCACCTGGGCTTGTTCCCAGCTGTGCTGAGGGCGGAGTGCTGGGAATTCTTCCTGGTATTATCGGAACCCTTCAAGCAGCCGAGACCGTAAAGCTAATTATTGGGGAAGGAAATCCTCTTATTGGAAGACTGCTTTTCTTAGACGTTTTGGAGATGCAGCCAAGAGAGATGAAGCTTAGAAAAGATCCTAACTGCCCAATATGCGGTGACAAGCCAACTATAAAAGAGCTAATAGATTATGAAGAGTTCTGCGGTATTGCGCGCGGAGAGCTTGGACAAGAAGAAACAACCATAAGGGAAGACTCTGAGGAGGTAGAGATGGAAATAAATATCGACCAATTTAAAGAAATGCGTGATAACGGAAACGATTTTACTTTATTAGATGTAAGAGAATATCACGAATATGATATTGCAAACATTGAAGGGTCAGTTCTAATTCCACTTGGAGAAGTTGCCGACAGGTTAGATGAGCTAAACCCAGATGATGAGATTGTAGTTCATTGTCATCACGGCGGAAGAAGCATGAAGGCAACTCAGTACCTTAAGGACCAAGGTTTTAAGAACGTGAAGAACCTTGCAGGCGGAATTGACGCCTGGGCTGAAAAGTACGACCCTGACATGCCAAGATACTAAAAACCAAACTGGCTGGGGAGCTCACCTGCTCCCCGGCTAATTACCACTCTGTTTTAAATATTCCCAATACCAATATAAACAACTATTCTCCAGCATAATTCTTTTATGTATATTGATACATACTGGAGGGAATCTTTTTGACTGCTATAACTCACCCAACAAAACCATCTGAAATTACAACTAAGTGGATGAACTATGCATTCAGTGAAGGCAGCATCTGCGAGTCCGGTACTATCACCGATATAGAGGTTGAACCTCTCGGTCCCCACGTAAAAGGACTTTTAAGTTCAATTTGCAGGGTCAAGATAACCTACAAACACCAATTACAGCAGCTGCCAAAAACTGTTGTCGTAAAATTCCCGCCGGAGGTGGATGAAAGAAAAAGTTTTGGAAGCAACTGGGGAGTCTACGAGAGAGAAATAATGTTTTATAGAGAACTATCTAAAAAAAGCCCTATTAGAGTTCCAAAATGTTATTACACAGTTATAGATGAATCTAATAATAACTTTCTGCTTATGATTGAAGACGCCGGAGACTGGATACCGGGCGATCAAGTAGGGGGACTTTCTGTTAAGCAAACAAAGTCTGCTGTAACATCAATCGGCAAGTTCCATGCACATTGGTGGGAGTCCGAAGAGCTTGAAAATTTAAAGTGGATACCAATTGAAAACAGAAGCCCGCTCCACGCGTTTCACGATAATTGGGATGATTTTAAAAATGTGCACAGTGATGTCTTAGACAAGCAGGATATAAACGCTGGCGATTTGATTGCAAAAAGCGGAGAGAGAATTCAAGAGCTAAGCATGGTCGGTCCAAGAACTATTATCCACTATGATTTCAGAGCAGATAACATGATGTTTAACCAGCTGGATGAGATAATGGTAGTAGACTGGCAGACAGCGCTTATATCATTTGGGGCGTTTGATGTCGGCAGAGCAGTTTGCGGTAGTCATCATGGCATTATTGAAAAAATCCACCATGTAAAATTCTTGGAGTTATGGTATCAAGTGCTTATGGATCACGGAGTAAGTAACTATACGTTTGAAGAGGCATGGCGTGACTACAGAATTGGTATAATTCTCTCTTCATATGTACCTGTTGCAGCACATCATTTTCTCTCTCATGAAGGATCTCACGGCATATTCGTTCTAAAAGCAATGATAAAAAGAATATTCTATGCACTACACGAATGTGAGGTATTGGAACTTCTAACATAATTATCCCCCTACTTTTTAAAGCCAACTTGGATTAAGATTGTATTTATGGCGGACGAATCAAAGAGTCTGGGCTTATATAAAAAAACCATAAACTCGTGGGCGCTGTATCACTGGGCTGAAAATGGTTATGGTACGGCAGTCATGGTAGCGGTATTGCCTATTTATTATAGTAAAGTGGCTGCATCGACTCTGACTCCTAATCAAGCTACAGTCTATTGGGGATACACGACAACAATTGCGCTTATTATCGTGGCAATTCTAGCCCCGATACTTGGAACAATTGCTAATCTTATTGGAATCAGAAAGAGATTGCTAATGATTTTTGCTGCCATAGGAATTCTTTCTTCAGCCAGCTTTTATTTCGTTAAGACCGGCGACTGGCTCATGGCGTCATTAATATTTATAGTGAGCAATATAGCTTTTGCATTAGCCGATGTATTTCATGATTCCTTCCTGCCACATATATCTAGGGATGATGATATAGACAGAGTATCGAGCAGAGGGTTTGCAGCAGGTTATCTTGGGGGAGGATTAATTCTAATTATAAGCATAGCCATCATACAGCTCATGTCGGATAAGGGCCTAGCGGCAAGGCTGACATTTATCACATCTGCTCTTTGGTGGGCAGTTTTTACAGTTCCTCTTATATTAAATGTTAAAGAACCTGGAGGATCTGGTCAGCTTCGAGCAAATCCTATAAAAGAAAGTCTTTCAGAACTTATGAGAACATTTCGTAATGTAAGACGCTACAAGCAGTTAACTTTGTTTTTGATCGCTTTTCTTATATATAACGATGGTATCTATACAATTTTCAAGATGGCTACTATATATGGGGCAGAGCTAGGATTGGGCCAGAATACTTTAATTGGATCACTTCTTGTTGCATTGATTGTCGGATTTCCCTCTGCCGTTTTCTTTGGATGGCTGGCAAAGCGTATTGGGGCTAAGAATTGTATCTACATATGCCTGCTTGGCTATACTCTTATTTCGATTGGAGCCTTTTTTATATCTAAGCCGATCGATTTCTGGATACTTGGAGCTGCAGTCGGAATAGTAATGGGAGGCGCTCAAGGACTTAGTCGATCATACTTTGGCGCCATGGTGCCAAAATCAAAGACCGCAGAGTTTTTTGGATTCTACGGCATGAGCTCAAGAATTGGCGGTTTTTTAGGCCCTCTAGTATTTGCAGTAGTTGGCCAGGCAATGGGAAATAGCAGGTATGCCATTATATCTCTTATTGTATTCTTTGTACTAGGAGCAATTTTACTATTTAAAGTGGATGAAAAAGAAGGGATCAACATTGCAAACGAAGAAAACCTATAAAGACGCTACTTACCAACCTGTAATGTTTTCAAACCTTCCGGGTCGATAGAGATTCAACGCTTTAGGATTATTTACTCCATCATACCCAGGAGTTGAGCCGTAAGACTCTTCTTTAGTCTGCCCACTGCAGGTATAAATAATCTCATCCCCGTCTATTTCATAACAGCCGTCTTGATTTACTGTAGTAGCCTTAGGCCCGCAAGCGCTGGATAAGAGAAAAACCATTATGCAAACTAACAGTATTAAGTGAACCCTCACATAAAGAGTATAAAGGATCCCACCTTGAATATGCAGCAGTATTTTACAAATGAGACACTTAGGATCTACAATGGCCAATCGCGCAGCATTCTCTCAGTCTCTTCTGAATGCCCGCTCTCATCTCTAACCATATCTTCAAGCTGAACTGCAAGTCCTTTATCACCAAATTCATCTGCCTGCTTAGCTCGCTCGCTATAGTTAGCTGCAGCATTTATCTCTGCTTTCAATATTTCTTCCAGCATTTCTTTGTTGCCCGCTGCATGTGGCACGGGGCTTGGCTGAGTGGTAGGCTCACCGCCCAAGGCAACTATCTTGTTTGCAAGAAATTGTGCATGCAGCTGCTCATCTGCCACTTCCTGAAGGAAAAACTGAGCCAGCTGAGGTCGATACGGACCTGTCGCCTTAGCAGCATAAGTTATATACTGAATAATAGCTCCTAGTTCCCCCGCTAAATCTTCATTCAACAACTTTATCATAGTATCTTTATCCATAATTTATCTCCGCCAACATATAATTGAATTCTAATACCTATAGATATTAGTCTACATTCTGAGGTGTAAAAAATATATATAACTTGCAAATATTATG
>JBCCIH010000143.1 GCA_039028315.1 Thermodesulfobacteriota bacterium
CCCAAGAAACGCAGCCTCTGGCGCAATAAGACAGCTCGACTCATCAATTACAGCAGGCAGGCCACTAGATTTTTATGCTTGGGGAGTAGGAGATGTGCAAGGATTTGAGATTAACTTTGAACAAGAGATAGTAGAAGCGCTCAGAGAGTGGGGATTTAAAGTTGAAGACCATATAATGAAATGTGCAAATATTGATGAAGCAATTTCATATCAAAAAGAAGTTGAGTCTGCCAGAGACAATCTCCCTTATGAGGCAGATGGTATTGTTCTAAAGGTAAACCGTAAAGACTATCAAAGAGAGTTAGGCGCAACAGCTAAGCATCCACGCTGGAATATCGCATACAAATTTAAACCCCGGCAAGCCACAACCAAGATAAACGACATAACCGTTCAGGTTGGAAGGGTTGGCCTACTTACCCCTGTAGCAGAGCTTGAGCCAGTAAAGATTTCTGGGATCACAATTAAAAGAGCATCTCTTCATACCGATGACATTATTAAAGACCGCGACATAAGGATTGGGGATACAGTTCTAATTCAAAGGGCCGGTGATGTGATACCAGAAGTTGTAATGCCGATCTTAGATAAACGCTCGGGGAACGAAATAGAATTTTATATGCCTGCCAATTGTCCATCCTGCAATACATTGGTTGAGAAAGAGGGAGCTTATTACTATTGCCCGAACCTCTCTTGTCCTGCTCAGCTTAAGGGTCGAATCAGACACCTAGCATCCAGAAGAGCTTTTGATATTGAGGGGCTTGGCGAGAAGATTGTTGAGCAGCTCATGGAGGAAGGATTAGTTAAAGATCTTGCCGATATTTTCTATTTGAAAAAAACGGACTTTGTGCCCCTTGAGAGATTTGCGGAGAAATCCGCCTCTAACTTAGAAGATGAGATTGAAAAGAGTAAGAAGGTCTCTTTTGAGCGCTTTATTAATTCACTTAGTATAAGGCATGTTGGCGAGCGCATGGCGCAAGTGTTGGCCGAAAATTTTTCCAGCATAGATGACCTTATGAACGCTTCAGAAGAGGCTCTTGTAAATATACATACGGTTGGTGATGAGATTGCAAAAAGTATAGTGCACTTTTTCGAGCAAAAAGCTAATACAGAGCTTGTTTCTAAACTTTTGAACTCGGGCATTGAGATAGTTCATGCGGAAAAAACATTGGTCAGTGACAAATTTGCAGGACAAAGTTTTGTGTTTACTGGGGCGCTTCAGAATATGACCAGAGATGAGGCAAGTGAACTCGTAAAGAATAACGGAGGGCGACCAACATCATCAGTGACTAAGAAAACTAGCTATGTTGTTGTAGGTGAAGACCCCGGATCTAAGTATGATAAAGCCCAGTCACTTGGAATAGAAATTCTAACGGAAGAAGAGTTTCAGAATTTAGTCAATTCGGATTAGGTCCGGAAAAGCTAAACTATTGTGTGCGCTGCCTTATTATCTCATACATCAAAATCCCAGCCGCAACTGACGCGTTGAGAGAAGAGACTTTGCCGCTTTGAGGAATTTTGACCAGAAAATCGCACTCACCCTTAATTTTATGGGTAAGCCCCCTACCCTCGTTTCCGATTACCAATGCTACATCTAAATTTGCCAAATCTTCATCATCCACATGCTTAGAAGATGATGAATCAGCGCCGACTATCCATACGCCTTTTTTCTTAAGATCTCTTATAACTGTTCCCAAGTTGACCACCCTTGAGATGGGAAGATGGCTGACTGCGCCAGCTGAAGCTTTTACAACCGCGGGTGTAACAGATGCAGATCTATCCTTTGGGATCACTACTCCATGAGCGCCGAGAACATCAGCGGTCCTTATAATAGCGCCAAGGTTTTGGGGGTCTTCAAGGTGATCCAGAATAACAATTAATAGAGGCTCTGATGAATCTTCAGTGCTTGAAATAATGCCGGTTAAATCTGCGTACTTAAAATCTTTGACTTTTGCCGCAATACCTTGATGAGAAGTAGAGTCACACAGGTTGGAGAGTTCTTCTTTGGATAGATTTGTTGTTTTCACTCCTCTTTGCTTAGCTGACTTCAAGATATCAGCCGAACTTCCCTTTCTATCATCACCAGAATAAAATATCTCCTCAATCTGAGAAGAGGGATTAGAAAGGAGCTCTAGGACAGGGTTTTTTCCATATATAATCAAATCAATATTCCGGTATTAGCAGTTTATAATTATTTACAGTCATTGAGAATCATTGGAGTTTTCATTAGAATCAATCTCACCTGAGGCCTGAGCCATTTTCTTCATCACGTTGTCATCAATCCACTTTTTGTCCCACCACTCTATAGGTCTGACCGCTACCCCATTTATATATATACCGTAATGAAGGTGATCTCCTGCCGCAAGACCGGTCTCTCCGGTTCTTCCAATAATGTCGTCTTTGTTGAGTTTATCTCCAACTTTCACATCAATTGTGCTCATATGCGAGTATAGAGTTAAAAGCCCCATACCGTGATCTATCATAACGGTATTGCCATATATTCCCAGACTATCCGCATAGACCACTATGCCATTGTTAGCGGCCTCAATTGGGTAGCGCTTTGTAACCGCGAGATCATATCCAAGGTGATACTGCTTATCTATTGGCTCATCATTTAGTATATAAGTTCTCTCATCCGCAAAGTTAGCTTCAACCTTTGAATTAGAGAGCTGGCTAAAGACCCCGTCCCACATAATCTCAGGATGTGAATTAGTGGCTACCTCTTCAATTGTATCATTATTTCTCTTTCTGAGCTCTTTATTAACTTTTAGAAATATTTCCACATGTTTCATATCTGAGCTGTCTTGATCCATAATCGGGATCATTATATTCTCAACAAAATTCTTGCTTATATTTATGTCGCTCTTACGGTAGCTAACATCTCTTAATATATACCTTAGGCCTGAAATTTTTTCGTTACCAGCCTGGTCCCTTGCTACAACTTGTATTTTCTCACCTCGCTCTAAGTTGTATGGATAAGCAAAGAATGCCATGTGCACATTCTCGTCTTTGAAATTGGCATTGTAGCCTGGGAAAAAGTACTCTCCTACTATGACGCCGCTTTGAGTTGTATCGGGCGAGGCGCGGTATACAACAAAACCTGAACCGCCATGGTTTAGGTATTGATCAGTACTAATAACATCTAACTTTGGTGGGATAAGGTCTAAGGTCACATCTTTAGTTACCTTAGTTTCATTGCCTGAAAATAGTTTAATCTTCGATCTATCTTCAGCTTTTACTGTTAGCTGCGCCGGCCCTTCACTGATACCAAGTTTTTTAGGATCAAGCTTTACGGAGATCTTATCCGCCATAACACCCGGGGGATAGTCCTTATTGAAAACAATCGACTCACCATGATCGCCAAGCAATAGAACTCTTACGTTTTTAAGGCCTTTTCCTTTTTCACTAATTTCAATATCAAACGGCCCTGCTCCTATATATTCTGAATTGAGCTTTACATTAACATCAGGAGATGAGAGCTCGATCTCTGGATAGATAAAGAACAGAACAGCAACAACTAAGACTAAAAGAACTATGTAGAAGAATTTTTTCATATATATCCCCTTATCTATGCTATAAATATAAAAGAATTAGAAGTAATTTATAATTTCCCTTTCATATTCCGGGAAATAACGCGAAATTACAGATACGTTAAAACTGCTTAGTATTGATTCTTTGGGCTCTCGTTCGAGAAGAAATTCAAAAGAGCATTGAATAAGCTCTTCAGGGGCAACTTTTCCATCAGTTAGGTTTAGGTAGTGCTCTTTTACCAACTCTACCCTATGACTCGTCTTAGAATCCCCTTCTGAGACATCAACTCTAAAATTATAAGCCGCATCATTTTCGTTAACAAACTGTACTACTATATTGGCCATTTGTTACCTTCTTTGATTGTTAATTGGAAATATTATAACCTAGACTAAAATGAGCAGGAACTAGTTTTTACAATAATATATGGAAATTAAGAAATTAGACCTGAAAAAAGACGATCTAAATCATATTTCGGATCTTATTATTAAGGCATATCAGGACAGCGGCCAGAGTGCGCCGTTTAATGAAAATTCAATACACATAATTAAAGACTTAATTCAAGCTGGCAATAACTTTTTAGGCCATGAGAATATCTATCTGGGCCTTAGTGAAAATAATCTTATTGGCCTTGTCATCGGATATACCGGGAAATCATATAGTAAAACAAAGACTCTATTTGCTTTATTGATAAAGCTTAAGCTCAATCAAATATTAAACTACCTAATTCTCAGCTCTCAGCTTTTTGATACTCTTTATACTCCCCATTTAAGCGAAAATGACTACTATGTAAGTGTTATAGTGGTTGATAAACAACACAGAAACCAAGGTTATGGAAGCTCTTTACTAAGATTCGCAATTGAGAACGCAAAGAACATTGGCTGTAAGAGAGTAGTACTTGATGTAGATCAAGAAAATAATCCTGCCCTCTCGTTATACAATAGATTTGGTTTTAAAATCTATGAAGGATTGAATAAAGATTCAGAGATTTCCGACAACACTTATTTGACTATGGAATATAAGTTTAGTTAGCTGATTAATAATATGGCAGACTTTAAAAACGAATTTAGCTGGTCCTACTCGCGGGATAATCTCTTTCAAGAGTGCAGGCGCGAGTACTATTATAATTACTACGGCTCATGGGGCGGCTGGGATATCGAACGTGCTGACTCACTCACCAGAACACTGTATGTGCTTAAGAACCTTCAAAACCGCTGGCAATGGAAGGGAAGCGCAGTGCATGATGAGATAGAGCGAATATTAAAAGAGCTTGTAAGCACCGGTAATCTAACGCCGCTTGAGAGATCTATAGACAGGGTAACTAAGATCTTAAGAGATGGTTTTAGGTCATCACGAGACAAGAAATACTGGAACAAAAGCGGCAGCCTTCGCTTTGAACCGGCACTTTATGAGCATGAATATAGGCCAGAGACGCCGGATGAGATATGGAAGAGAACTTATGATGAAGTAATTTTGTGCCTAGAGAATTTCTATAAATCATCAGTACCCCAAGAGGTTTCTAATCTTCCAAAAGAGGTAGTTTGCTCAATTGAGAGCATGACAGGCTCATATTTCTCATTTAACTCCGAGCTCTACTATGTGAAGCTTGATTTAGCCTATAGCATAGATGATGAAATTAAGATTTATGATTGGAAAACAGGCTCTGGTGAAGCTGATCAACTTCAGTTTCTTGTCTATGCCTTATATGCACATGAAGAATTGGATTTTGACCTCAATAAAATAAGTGTTACCGAGCTTAACCTCTTTGAAGATTACACAAAAATTCACACCTTTGATGAAGATCAAATAAACTATGCCAGAGAGTATATTAGCGAAAGCATAGATAACATGAAGAGGAATCTTAACAACCCCCAGGAAAATGAGGCAATAATGCTAGATTTCCCCAGAACACAGGACACTAAGACCTGTGAGCTTTGTAAATTTCAGAAAATCTGTTTTGACCTAGACTAAACATTATCTCCATTTGTGCTCAATATTAGAGAATGTGTCATTTGACTATGAAAATTATCTGAATTAAAGTATGCAAGATAGCTATAAAGCAATACATTATAAAGTGCGCGTAAAATGGCAGAACTAATAAAGAAAGTAAGTGATTTCCTCACAAAAGATATTTGGCACTTAGACACCTCTACGCTAAATAGAACTAGGGCTGCACTTGTTTATGTAGTGAAACTTGTCTATGCAACAATAAAAGGCTATACAGAGAACGAGCTAGGACTAAGATCAATGGGACTAGTTTATTCCACACTTCTTTCTATTGTACCGCTTTTAGCCTTTAGCTTCTCAATTTTAAAGGCCTTTGGTGTCGTAGAAAACCAAGTAGAGCCGTTTTTAGCCAATTTTTTAGAGCCCCTAGGAGATAAAGGACCTGAAATAACAAGCCAAATAATAGGTTTCATTGACAACATAAACTTCGGGGTTCTTGGAGTAGTAGGATTACTTCTTCTTATATACACATCTGTTTCTCTAATCATGAAGATCGAAGACTCGATTAACCATATTTGGAATGTTAGAAGAGGACGAGGAATATTTAGAAGATTCAGCGATTATATAACGATTTTACTCCTTGGCCCTGTGCTAATTTTCTCTGCAATTGCTCTAACGACTTCATTTGAGAGCAACACAGTAGTTCAGAAGGTACTAGACATAGAGCCATTGGGAACGCTGGTGCTAATGGCGGCTAAATTTGCTCCGTATCTGATGGTATTTTTAGTTTTCACATTTATATATGTGATCCTGCCGAACACTAAAGTTAGTATCAAATCTGCATTCATTGGCGGACTTATTGCAGCAATTGCCTGGCAGACAACGTCGTGGGTATTTGCATTTACAGTGGCAAAATCTACAAAATACGCATCTATTTATTCAAGCCTAGCTGTATTAATACTCTTTATGCTCTGGGTATACATAAACTGGCTCATATTCTTGATCGGAGCTCAGATAACCTATTGTCACCAGAACTTAAGAAATCTTGATCTTGGTAGAACCATATTTAGGCTAAGCAGTAAGCTAAA
>JBCCIH010000144.1 GCA_039028315.1 Thermodesulfobacteriota bacterium
GGAGATCTTGAGAACACATTTGAACTCGGAAGCTTTGTCAGATTAGACGCGGCTGTGTACTACAACCTAGATTTTGGTAAGGACGGAAACTTGCAAGCCTCTGTGAATTTTAGAAACATCACTGATGAGCGTTACTTTGCCAATTCAATTTCCAGAGTGTTTATTACCCCAGGCGAGCCGTTTAATGTACTTGCAAGCCTAAGATACTACTACGATTAATCCCCCTTGGAATTTATTACATTTTATTATAATATGGGTAGAGGCGGGTATTAAATAATTATGGGGGTTAAAATGGCTAAGGGAAATTCTTTTAGAAGAATTGGCATTATTCTATTTTTAGTAGTATTTAGTTTTGGAATTATTGGCGGATGTAGTAACAACAACAATAACAACCAAACTTGGGAGCAAATTCGCGCAGAGCGTCTTAAAGCCATAGACGATTATCTTGAAACAAATCAAGAGCAATTCGTATCATTTAGAACAGCGCCGTTATCTATCAAACAAGATATCCTGAACTTCGTTGGTCTTCAGATGATTGTTTTTCGTCTGCTGCCCGAAATTTTTCCTGAAATTTGGGGCGAGCCTGAGGAGCTTATGGCTGTAATAGGACTTGGTCCCGACCCATTTGATCCAGATGCATTCCTTCCATTGGGCGTTGGTTTTGCACTTTCTGACACATTTGAAAATGATTTTAATATTGATTTAGACATCGGCGTTAACTATGCAACGTTCGCCTGTATGGCTTGTCACTCGGGTAAATTCGTAGGGACTGATGGCGAGCTTACAACCATGATTGGCGGAGCAAACCCTTTTGGAGATTTTAGAGGAAAAATAAACCAAACAGTTAATGATCCTAAATATACAGCTGAGAATTTCCGCGAGGCCTTAGATGATATGCCACTTGGATGGGTATATGGTTTCAATGAAGAATTCCTAGAGCAGGAAGAATTTGAGCGTTTTCTTTTCAACCTTCCCGGTGGAGCAGAGTTCTTTCTTGAAGAAGTAAAATTTTCTTCAAATGCCTCACAACAAAGAATTGAAGAAACATTATTTGCTTTTACTTACAATGTTCCTAATCCGCCACTACCGGCAGGTATGCCAGGATCAATAGATGTTTTCTCACTAGCAGGCGTTTCATATTGCAATCCTAATGGTGATCCACCTTGCGATTTAGCAACTGTTATGCCAGCTGCACCAGCTCCCGCGGATATTCCTGTTGCCTGGAAAATAGAAGATCGCCCTCGTTATCAGTGGGATGACAGTATTTCACTAATTGTTTATAGGGAAATTCTTGCGTCCTTCTCACAAGCCGGCGGAGACCCTGATTCTGTAAATATGGATAATGTATTGTTATCCGGTCCATTTGTAGACGGGCTTCCTCCGTATCCATATCCATTTGATGTAGATTTAGAAGCAGCTGAACGAGGGGAACTGGTATATGAACAAGCCTGCGGATCGTGTCACCAGCCCGGCAACAATATTATTAATACACCGGCATTTACAGGTACTAGTCCAAACAGAGCAAACGTTTTTACTGAAACAATTTTGCAGGGAATTGCTCAAGATTCGCGCGACGCATGTCCAGATACAGAGCCACAGTGTCTTGTAAACGGTGAGCCACCAACGAATGATGAAATCATTGAATCAACCGGAGGGTATGTTCAAGTACCTCTCAACGGGATTTGGGCCTCTGCTCCATATCTACATAACGGTTCAATACCAACTCTATATCACTTAATTACCGGTGACAGACCTGAGACTTTCTACCGAGGAAACTTTACATATGATAAAGAGCTATTGGGATTTACCTGGGATGAAGTCACTAATACATCGGGGCTTCCACTGCTCTATGACACGACTCTTGATGGCTATTCAAATGCAGGACATACGGGAGCAGTGTTTAATGGAGGAATTAACTGGGATGAAGAGCCAGAAATGCTGGCTGACTTACTAGAGTACCTAAAGACTCTTTAAAATTTTATTGATTAAGTGGGGGGGGGTCAGCTCTCCCACTTAAATTGTTAGACTTTCAATACAAGCTTCTCTTATAATTCTACTTCCCAAACTTCTTGTTATATTTATTCATGCATCCTAGTACAAAGCTGTCTACTGTGGCCGGATCAGTATCAAACCCCTTTTCCTTAAAGTGCTCTTCCCACTTTTCATAGAAAGTTTCCCGACACTCAGCTTTTGCAATCTCGGGTTTGTATTCTGTATGATCGCCGGCAATTAATTTCCCTGCCTGCTCACCTAGAATCTCAGCCCTAAGCTCGCTATCTTCATCAGCTATTGAAAAGCCAGGAGCAAATAGTACAAACACCGCCAATAATGTAAGCAATTTCATAAACTCCCTCCTGTTGAAAGTTATATTTCCATTATACTACAAGAAAATTAATATTGCCCTTGTGAAAGGAACTATGCTTCTTTTTTATTTCTTTTTTCTAGTATTGCTCTTTGGGCGGCGTCAAGCTCCATTTTGCGAAGCCTCATGCTCTCTGGAGTAATTTCCACAAGCTCATCTTCAGCGATAAACTCAATTGCCTGATCTAAAGAAAGCGGTCTGGGTGGCCTCAGAACTACTGTAGCCTCGGAGGTGGAACTTCTCATATTTGTTAGTTTCTTTTCTTTTGTAATATTTACGGTTAGATCACCGTTTCTGTTTCGCTCACCGATAATCATGCCTTCAAAAACCTGAGTTCCCACATCGACAAAAAGCTCGCCTCTATCCACCATCGCAAGGCTAGCATAGGTTGTAGTTTTGCCAGCACGGTCTGAAACTAATGCACCGGTAGATCGTTGGGGAATAGGGCCATACCAAGGTTCATAGCCTTCAAAAAGTGTGTTCATGACCCCAGAGCCTTTTGTATCAATAAGAAACTGGCTTCTAAAACCAATAAGCCCTCTTGAAGTGACGATAAACTCTAAATCCACACGGCCGTTACCGTTGTTGTGAAGGTTAACCATGCGTCCTTTTCTTTGTGCAATATTTTCGGTTATAACACCAACATACTCTTCAGGAACGTCAATAAATATTCTCTCAACCGGCTCAGTTAGAGTGCCGTTATCGTTCTTTGTTATAACTGTTGGCTTAGACACCATAAACTCATAGCCTTCTCGTCTCATGGTTTCTATAAGCACAGCCATTTGAAGCTCGCCTCGGCCTGCTACTTCAAAAGCATCTGCCCTTTCAGTGTCACTTACCTGTATAGCAACGTTTCTTAACTTTTCTCTGTCTAATCTTTCTCTTATTTGACGGGATGTTAAGAACTTACCCTCTCTTCCTGCAAATGGGCCGCTGTTCACATAGAAAACCATGGAGATCGTTGGCTCATCCACCTTTATGCGATCAAGTGCGACAGGATTGTCTATCTCTGAAACAGTATCTCCTATTTGCACCTTGTCCTCGCCGGCAATGGCAATAATGTCCCCAGCCTCAACCTTGTCTACCTGAGTCTTCTGAAGCCCAGTATATGTATATAAAACTGATATTTTTATGTTTGTAGTTGATTCATTTTCTCCACAAAGCGCATAGCTTTTGTTAGCCTCAAGCTCACCACTCATCATTCTCCCAATTGCCAGACGCCCTACATAGTTATCATAGTCTAGGTTGGTAATTAGAAACTGAGTTATTGATCCATCGCCAACTTCGGGACCAGGTATGGAAGTCACTATCTGTTCAAATAACGGTATCAAATTATCTGAGGAATCGTTTATTTCTTGATGTGCAGCCCCAATTTTTGCATTAGTATAGATGATTGGAAACTCTATCTGTTCCTCGTTTGCATCTAGCTCAATAAATAGATCATATACTTCGTCTATAACTTCATCCGGCCTAGAGTCCGGGCGGTCAATTTTATTTATCACTAATATGATTGGAAGCTTTTTCTCAAGCGCTTTCTGCACAACAAAACGAGTTTGGGGAAGAGGGCCCTCGCTAGCGTCAACAAGAAGTAGAGCTCCGTCTACCATATTAAGGCTTCTCTCAACCTCCCCTCCAAAATCAGCATGCCCTGGGGTGTCCACAATGTTTATCTTTATATCTTTGTAGAGCACTGCGGTGTTTTTTGCGGCAATAGTAATCCCCCTCTCTCTCTCAAGATCCATAGAGTCCATAACTCTCTCTTCGACTTGCTGATGTTCATGAAACACACCGCTCTGTTTAAGCATTGCGTCAACTAAAGTGGTCTTGCCATGATCTACGTGAGCGATTATCGCTATATTTCTGATATTATCTTTTCTCATACCTTTTCCTGGAAATATTTATACAGATTGTGCAAACCCTACCCGTATAATCGAGAGTATCAAGAGTGGGTGGTAAAACTTGCTAGGTTATTTAGCTGGTGCTTTTAAGAAGCTCTATCTTTTCTTTAATCTCTTGCACTCTTTTTTTAGATTCTTCTAGTTTTTCAGACTCAATTTTGTAGAAATTTTTAAGTGGAACAAGAGAGTCTGAAACCTGGATGCTTATGCCGTCAAAGTCGCGCTTAAGCTGTGAGCTGACACTTGAGGTAAGTTCCTCAATAAGTGAATCTACCTTGTGATTAAACTCTTTCATGGCGTCTCGTCTCTTTTTTGGAAGAATAGCAAACGCGGTCGCCATAACGGCTATTGTCGCAAGAATTCCGGTGATATCCACGATGAATGAAGAAAAAGCAGATACCACGGCTGCTCCTATCGCCAAAGTTCCTGCCTGTACTCCCAGAACTGATGCAACAGCGCCCCTTGCGGAGTCTACAAGGTTTCCGCCTAAAAGAGCCGGGTCAATACTTTTTCTCTTCGCTTCAAGCTCAGATCTCACAGTGTCTATAAGTCTTGTTCTATCATATGTAAATCCAGAAGAAAGGTTCGGGCTGTCTGACTTGAGCGAGGCATTATAAAAATTAATAGTATCATCAAGCAAAGTTCTGGCAGATTTCTCAGTCCACACTACCATCGCATCCAAATCTTTCTCAAGTTCGGTCATTGTCTGCCTTGAGACTTTATATTCAAATTCTTTTGCAACTTTGTCCTTGCTTATCAGCTTAAAGATATTTTGGAATCTGATAAGCTCATCAATAAACTCTACTCCCCTGGTCTTAAATTCTAGCAATCTTCCCCGAATTCTTTCTGTGAATTGAGAGGAATTACCAATAATCTCTTCTTTCATTCCATCTAGTTTGTTTTGAAAATCATCTAGCTTCTGAGTGTCCTCGGATATGCTGCGTAGATTTGCCTCCACCGCCTTATGTGTTTCTGAACATAGGCTAAGAGCAATCTCTGATGAGCTCTGTATTTTTAACTTTACTCTTTGCTCCTCTCCAAGGGTTTTGAAAATGTACTCTTCTAGTTTATCAAACCCGCTGTTGGTAAAAGCTAATGTGTCCGAGTTATCTCTAGCTGCCGCAGCAAGTTTTGCGGATATAGGAATTATATGAGGTTTAAAATTAAACTTACGCTCAATCTCGTTGGACGTATGAGAGATAAGCTGCTCCACTTCCTGATCGTTTTGTGCAATATCGATTTTGTTTAAAACAAAGACAATATTCTTAAGCCAATCTTCTTTTATAAATTCAATGAGTTTAGCCTCACTTCCGGTGACTGCGCGTTCTGCTCCGATAGTGAAAAATACAATATCAGCTTTTGGTATAAACTCTTGGGTTAATTTCTCATGCTGCTCAATTGTTACGTTAGTCCCAGGAGTATCAACAAGTCTGATGCCCTTTAGTTTTTCTTGGGGTATGGAAATAACCCTATTACCATCCACAATAGAATCATTTCTCTGATCACCATATCCAATAACATTAATCTCGTCGGTAGTAGGTGTGATACCTTGTGGCAGAACTTGTTCTGCAAGAAGTGTATTGATGATTGTGGATTTACCTGTACTAAACTCGCCAATAAAGACTATAGAGAATAAGTTCTCTAAGTTCTCAATGACGGAAGAGAGTTTGTTCTTAAGTTCTTCGTCAGAAAGTATCTCAATCTCAGCTAAAAGCTCAGTTAAAAGAAGTTTTTCTTCGAGGATTATCTTTGAGTATTTATCGTCGATTATCTGCATAAGCTGCTCTTATCAAATCAATTATAACCAAGTATTGAAGGAATAAATATTACCTGCAAAATGAATCCATATGGTTAATATAATCATCCTTGTAAATAAGTGGAGGTGCAGTAAACTCAGGTAATCTATATGATCACATTGTCATTAAGAGAATTAAGTTTCTTTTTAGTAGTAGTATTTTGCTTATTTTCTCTAACAAATACCGATATAGCCTATAGCTTGGGATCAGAACAAATGAAACATTCAAACCGCTTAAAAGATGAACAAAGTCCTTATCTACTACAGCATGCCAATAACCCTGTGGATTGGTACCCGTGGGGCGAGGAGGCTTTTGAAAAGGCACGAAGAGAGAATAAGCC
>JBCCIH010000145.1 GCA_039028315.1 Thermodesulfobacteriota bacterium
GAATAGGAAAATTTGGCAGAGATATGAGAATAGTTGATGCCTTTGCAAGCAGAGAAGGATTTAAGAAGAGTCATTTAAAAACCGAAAATGAGACGGAATTTGAGGCCCATCTTAAGGCCATAAAAGAGTGGATTGAGTCTCGCTACCCAGAAGTTGTAGGGCTTGACTGGAAGCTTCTTGATGATCCTGAGCATGACTGCTCAAAGATTTCATACTCATTTAAAGAGAACGGACGAAATAGAAGTACACTTATAGACTTTGATTTTCTAAACTCACCTGATTTTGAAGAGCTCAAAAAGCTTAATACTTCAATTAAAACAGCTGGCGATCCTCCATACGGCATTGGGGACCAGGAAGAGACTACAGAGCTTCCAAGCTTGGCCGAAGTTACTGAACACATTCTTAGCAGGGGCAAAAAAGGTATGGCTATTCAGCGCTACAAAG
This sequence comes from Thermodesulfobacteriota bacterium, assembly GCA_039028315.1. Lineage (NCBI taxonomy): Bacteria > Pseudomonadati > Thermodesulfobacteriota > Thermodesulfobacteriota bacterium. The sequence goes on from JBCCIH010000145.1 coordinate 445, forward strand.
GACTTGGTGAGATGAACCCGGATCAGCTTTGGGAAACTACCATGAACCCAGAGTCTAGAGTGCTCAGACAGGTCATGATCGAAGACGCTTTTGAGACAGATGAGATCTTCACTGTTTTAATGGGCGATCAAGTCGAGCCAAGAAAGCTGTTTATCGAAACAAACGCTCTTAACGTTAGCAACCTAGATGTCTAGAAGGACGGGGTAAACATATCCCGGCTCACTTTTCTATTAACTTAAATTATTCCGGAAAAATTTATTAGAAACCTAAAACACCGTAGTGCTGCATCACAAGGATTGCAACGGCTATTACCACAAGGTTTAAGATGGCAATAGGGAAGAGTACTTTCCATCCAAGCGACATAACTTGATCATAACGAAAGCGGGGAAGTGTAAAACGCACCCATATAAAAAAGAATAAGAACGTGAGCACTTTGCCTACAAATACCAGCGGCGGCAGATACCAATGAGTATCTATATCAATTCCAAACCAGCCGCCAAACGGAAGCGGATACCAGCCTCCAAAGAAAAGGGCTACTATTAGACAAGACATCACGATCATGTGCGTGTACTCAGCCATAAAGAACATTGCGAACTTCATGCTGCTGTACTCCGTGTGATAACCGGCCACGATCTCTGGCTCTGCCTCAGGCATATCGAATGGAAGCCTGTTTGTCTCAGCAAAAACTGCGGCAAGAAATACTATGAAGCCAAGTATCTGAGGAAATACAAACCAGTAGTGCTGCTGTGCTTCGATTATATCAGAAAGCCTCATTGAGCCTGTCCACATGATGATGCCAAGTATGGAAACTCCCAGGGCAAGCTCGTAGCTCACCATTTGTGCAGCAGCTCTAAGACCGCCTAAAAACGAATACTTACTATTAGATGCCCAGCCTCCCAGTACAACTCCGTATACTCCAAGCGAGCCGATAGCTAAAATATATAAAACTCCTACGTTTAAATCAGCGATCTGGAATTTCACAAATAATGGTTCGGACAAAAGTCCAAATAAAGTAGTTTCAAAGCCTCTTCCAATGGGAACAACAGCTAGAGCAATTAACGCAGTTACGAGTGAGAATGCAGGCGCGGCTATATAGATATATTTGCTGGCGTCTTTAGGAATGATGTCTTCTTTAAATATGAACTTTACGCCGTCTGCAAGTGGCTGAAGAAACCCAAAAGGCCCAACTCTGTTAGGGCCTAATCTGTCTTGAATAAACGCGCTCACGCGCCTCTCAGCAAGTGTAAGATAGGCAACAAGTGTTAGTACTACAAAGAATACCAACAAGATTTTTACAATCGTGAATCCTAAATCTGCCCAAATCATATATTTTCTCTAATTGGCTCTGGTAACCCCGAGCCTTCCAATGTTGTCGTAATTAATTCCTTGATACGAGCTGAAGTCTTTTGCTATATCGACCATTATCTCCGAGGGATCGTCATAGCTAAAACTCTCTCTTTGCAAAACCTGTCCCACTAGACTTAGGATTTCCCAATCAGGTTTAGCGGTGCCAGGGGGGTCTATTGCTTTTCTTATTCTCTGAACGCGACCTCTATCATTTGTAAATGTTCCGTCTTTCTCGTATGAGCTTACACCCGGCAGTATTACATGAGCTAGTCTTAGTGTTTCAGTAAGCTTATAGTCCTGAACAACAAGTAAATTAAGTTTTGATAATGCTCTTGTTAGTCTTTCCTTGTCATCTTCTACAACAGCGTCAAATAGATCAAGTCCAGCAACATAGAGAACTTTTATCCATCCTTGCTCGATTGCTTCAATAAGCTCATGCACCTGTCCCGATCCGTAAGGCAGGCCCATATCCTTAACTCCTGTGCTGTTAGGGTAAGGATCGGTGCTTAAAAGCCCAAAGCTCTTGGGTTTATTTATTAATCCAATATTACCTACTACTTTGCTACTATTGCCAAGGTCTGCAAGTTTCTTAAGCACAAAGAGTTCTTCATTTGTTAGTGAGGCTGATCCAAGAAAAGCAATTGCTTGGGGAAAGCTCTCTTTCATTTTCGCTATCTCAGATCCTACATGCTCAATTGCCTTATCCCATGTTGTAAGTTTAAAGCCTTCTCCTTCTCTTACGATCGGATCTTTTAGCCTTGTTTCAGAATCCTGGATCTCTTTAAAGTCGTAGCGCCCGTGGTCACAAATCCAGTGCTCATTAACGTCCATGTTAACTCGCGGCCTTACTCTTGAAACCTTTCCCTTCCTTGGATCAACACCAACGGTTATGTTGCATCCGTTGCTGCAAAGTGAGCACACAGTGTCAGTGAACTTCCAGTACCAAACTCTCTCTTCGTGAAGTGTATCTTTGTTTAAAAGCGCTCCTACAGGGCACAGATCGGTTACGTTGCCGGCCAGATCGTTATTAAGTTCTTTTCCAGGAAAGACTACAATCTTTTTCCTAAATCCTCTTCCGCTGTAGCCAAGCTCTCCTGTCTTGGTGACTTCGTCCGTGAACCTCACGCACCTAGTGCACATAATACAGCGGTTAGGATCATAAATAATCTTATCGCTAAGTTAGTATTTCTGTCTTACTTTCTTTTCTTCAGGCCCCTCAAACCTGCTATAGCCTGGTCCATGCTCAACCGTAGTTAGCTGGAGCGGACACTCTCCGCCTTTATCGCAAATTGGGCAGTCCAGCGGATGGTTTATAAGTGTGAATTCAAGTGTTGCCTTTCTAGCCTTTACTGCTCTCTCAGAGTCGGTTTTAACTATGAGCCCGTCTCTTACATAGGTGTTACAGGCAGGCATAACTTTAGGAACGCCTTCAACCTCGACCAAACATTGGCGGCACTGGGCCACAACGCTAAGTGCAGGGTGATAGCAAAAATGGGGTATATCCACACCCATTCTGGACGCCGCCTGGATTATATTAAGGCCGTCTTCGACTTCAATTTCTTTTCCATCAATTGTAAGTTTTGGCATGGAGAGTATCTAATAAACCTTTAGTCTGAAAAATATTATCTGACCATTATTACATTAGCAAGTTAATGGCATTGCTTAGTTTACCCAATGCAGACATAAATGGTTCACAAGAGTATGATGACATAGAGCGGGAGATATCCAACTTCAGAAAATAGTTATAAATTTAGGGGAGTTAAGCGTGGTTTGGATTTAAAATTATTTATAAAATCAAAATGTTGTTTATGAGGCCTTGTGTTATACTTGAAGGATAAGAAAATGCGCGCAAAAGTCCTTAAACCCATAGGAATATTTCTCTTAATTGTAGCCCTTTTAACAGGGGCCATGTTTTTTGTGGTCCAGTCTAGCTTTTTCAAACAATTCCTTAGAGTTACTACAAACGCTGTAGTCAGCTCTTTAACTAACCAAGGCTTTATTATCGGCAGCATCGAAGGGGATTTTTTAAGAGGAATAATCCTACGGGATGTCTCATTTGAGATTGAGGGAGAGACATTTATAGAGTCTGACGAAATATTCATAGATTATTCACTCCCTCTTCTATTAGACAGTTCGATGCTTTTTAGCAAAGTTATACCTCTTCAGGAAGTATCAATAACCGGGCTTCAAATAAATCTTGTGCAGTTTGAAGACAGAACATGGAATTTTGAAAAGCTAGGCGCTTGGGAAGAGCCCGACCCGACAAAGGACTCCCCTGATTGGAACATTTTTATTCAGAATGCAATTCTATCTCAGGCAAAAATAAGAGTGGATGACAGATATAAGAAACAAATCATGGACCTTAAATCTGACAAGATAGATCTAACCATTAAGATGTTCAATATTGACAAGCGGGTAGAGATACAGCTTAGAAGAAGCAACCTCGGCATTGTTTTTCAAGATACAGAAGGGGAAATACTATATTTAGATGACATAGTAGGCAAGGGTACTTATCGGAAACATAAAACCAGTGATGAATTTAGTTTAAATGAACTAAAGTTCACTACAGGGGAAATAGCATATTCCTTAAACGGCACTGCCAAGAACCTGCAGCAGCCCGAGTTTGATCTTAGAGCTGCAGCTGTGAATATTGGCCAGGAGCAGGGTCTGGGGAAAATTAATTTGAACCTTCTTGCGAAAGGAACTTATGAGAACTATCAGTACTTAAGGGCAAATGGGGACCTAAAGCTCGTGAATTCGAATTTGAGAGGAGAGAAGATTACCGGCGGAATCAAAAATATAAGCGTTGATGGGGCGGATGTAGATTTAAAGGGCGGCACTATTAATACTGATTTTGGCAAACTACTTTTTTCAGGTGGTCTTGATCTAAAAGAGATGCTCGCAGACGGCAAAGATAACAAGCTTGATCTTGATATCAATATCGAGTCTTTAAACGCTTCAAAAGTGCTTGAGATGTTTGAGACCAACGCTGCGCTTGAAGAAAATAAGGAATTAGAAGAACAGGTAGCGGCAATTTTAGATGCAAGCTTAAGTTCCGTACTCAATGTTCAGGGAAATTGGAATAGAGATCAGAATTTTCAGTCTAGGATAAATATTGCTAATCTTTACCTTACTGGAAGTGATGTGGGTGAGCTCCGTGTGAGTGGACCCATAAACTTAAAGGGAGATTTTGTAGAATACGAACTTAGCACAAATTTTGTAAACACCGATCTTGCTTTTCTGCTTAAAGACGAGGCCTACAAAAGTAGTCTTAACTCTGAGTTTCAACTAAAGGGCAGTGTGCCCCTAGTTGAGGACGAAGAGTCTGGCCCCGTTGGTTCTATTAAAGGGCAAATATTGCCATCTACAATTTCGGGGCTAGAGATCAAAGAGGGGAGAGTAGAAGCCGAATACGGTCAGAATGTTCTTGATCTAAAATCTTTATTAATCGATGCCGATTCTCTTAAAGTTAAGGCCTCTGGTAATCTCAGGGCCGCAGGTTCGAGCGGAATTAAATATAACGTTGAGATAAAAGACCTAGGAGTATTTACAAAGCTTTCACCCGACTTTGATCTAAGGGGCGCTGTTTCAATTAACGGCAACGTTAAGGGAGATTTATCAAGACCTAGATTAATTCTTAACGCCACAGGATCAGACATAACGAACGAGCTTGAGGGCTTTGAAATAAATAAACTTAAGCTAAATGCTGATAGTTACATAAGTTATAAGGACCCGAGGGTAAATATTAAAGGAAAAATAACAGGGGCAGACATAAACGGGCAGAGGATTAAGAGCATTAATTTTACTGCAGACAGCCGGGGTGAGCTTATTGAAGGAAGTTTAGATGTCTTGGGGCTATCAAATACGAGATACAAGCTAGGCTTTACGCTAACCGAATTAAATGAGAATGAGACAAAAATCCAGATAGATCAGATTAGGCTAAATTTCCAAAAAGAGGTTTTGGAAAATAAAAATCCTGTTCTGATATCTGTTCTAAAAGACAAAATTAAATTAAGCTCGTTTAACCTCTACCATAAAGATAACTATATTGTAGGCGAGGCTGACATCGGCTTTGACTATGGGTTAAGAGGATCACTTGAGCTAAAGCAGCTTAATTTGCACGATGTCTCTGAACTTCTTAATCTTTATTTCCCTCTTAAAGGCAGATTGACCGGACAGATTGCTCTGGACACTTCTCTAAAATATCCTGATGTTAAAGCTAACCTTAGGGCCGATAATTTAGAGCTCATGAGCTTTAGCAGTGATGAGCTGCTGCTTAATCTTCTGGTCTCTAAAAACGGCATAAATTTTAACTTAGACGTAAATGACAAATCTAAAAAGATTCTAACAGCCTCAGGGAAAGCCAATGTTGATCTAACGGCGCCTGATCTAGGAGAGAGCTATAGAAAATCAACTATTGATCTCAGCATTCAATCTGACGGAGTAGACATGAGCCCCATCGCAGCGTTTAATCCTCAGCTTGAGGAGATACAAGGCAAGTTAAAAATAGATCTTAGCGCTTTTGGAACAGGCGAGAATCCAAATTTTGCCGGCAAGATAGAGGCTGATGATGTAGTGCTCGATCTTTATCCACTTAGAAACA
>JBCCIH010000146.1 GCA_039028315.1 Thermodesulfobacteriota bacterium
CTCAAGGACGATCTTAGGCACATTGAATCTATCAAAGGCTCAGCCTTTTTTTCCTTTTTAAACTTTAAAGGACCTGTCAATGATTCAGAAAAATGGGAAATAGGTGCAGAGGGAAACATAAACACAGTAGAATTAGGCTTACAGGGGCTTGATACTGATATGACAATTTCTGAGGCGCAGATTAAAACCACAACTCAGGAACTGGCGATTACAGAAACAACAGTTGATATTAAAGATAGTAAAATGACTGTGGGTGCAGTTCTCACAAACTATCTTACAGATTGGCTTAAACTCCAGATGGATTTTTACGGCAATATGCTAGCAGAGGAAGCAAAGGTGTTCTCAGATTATTTCAACGTTCCAACTCAGCTGAATTTTAACAGCCCTGTGGAGATTGCAGAGTCAAATATTGTGCTTAAGAAAAAACCTGCGGTTAATAGCCAGGTTGTGGTAACACAATTAACTCCTAATGGTACACCTGTGACCAAGGAGCTAGACCTAAATATAAATATAGTTGCAGGGTCAATGAACTGGGCGGATTCAGAGCCTAAGGCTCCTACCCAACAGCCAGCAAATGAGTTGCCACCTGCGGCGCCTGGGGTATCAGAAGAAAAAAAGAGCAAGACCGCTCTGAACGGAAAAGTAAACATAAAGTCTGATCATTTTGAGTTTAAAGGTTACAACTGGGATACCGTAAAAGCAGAAGTTGCGTTCTTAGAAAACCAGATAGATGTAAACGTTAATCAGGCAAATCTATGCGGAATATCAACACCTGGTGTGCTAGAGGTAGCAAGCCCTACATTAAAACTGCAATTTGAGCCATTTTCTGAAGAGGCGAATTTAGCAGAAGCAATTAAGTGTCTGTTTGATAAAGCTGGAATAATAACAGGTGACTTTGATTTTGGAGGAACTTTAAACTCCAACAGCGATATTGAAGATGTTTTGATGGCAATTGAGGGTGAGCTTGAGATGACTTCAAGTGAGGGAAGGGTAAGTAAGTACGGTGGGCTGGCCCGCTTCCTCTCCGCGCTTAATTTTGGGGAGATGTTTAGAGGAAACAACATAGACTATGAAGACGGCGGATTCCCATATGAATTTATAAAAGCCAGTGCAAATATCGAAGAAGGGAAATTAATAATTAGAGAAGCCGCTATGGACGGCCCATCATTAAAAGTAGTCTGTGACGGCAGTGTTGATCTTATCAATAACCAAGTTGATTTAAAAGTGATTGTAATTCCAGTCCTTGCGGTCGACTCGGTTATAGAAAAAATACCTATCATCAGCATGCTTTTAGGAAAAGATGTAGTTTCTATACCTATACGTGTTACTGGTGATATCTCAGATCCTACGATAGAGGAGCTCTCTCCTCATACCATTGGGGCCGGTCTTCTAGGTATTATCAAACAAACCCTAAACATACCGGTAACTCTGGTTAAACCTTTGAACTCGGGTAAGAAAAAAGAAACCACTGAAACCGACCCTGCTGAGGTAGCTGGAGAATCAACTGACGAATAGTCAAAACATTGAGCTGCATTTTGCTATCTATGTTTCAAGATGTCTCTGATCTCAGTTAATAGAACCTCTTCTTTGGTAGGCTCTGGTGGAGCTTCAGGAGCTTCCTCTTCTTTTCTCTTCATATTATTAATGCTTCTAATCAATAGAAAAACTGCAAAGGCTACTATTAGAAAGCTTATGATTGTGTTTATGAACAGACCGTAGTTTATTGTCACGGCTCCTGCTTCTGTAGCTTCTGCTAGGGCTGCGTATGGACCTGGTGGTGTGCCTTCTTTTAGTACTGAGAATAAGTTTGAGAAATCAACGTCCCCCAAAGCCAAGCCCACTGGCGGCATAATAACATCGCTAACTAAAGATTTTACTATTGTTCCAAAAGCCGCTCCAATTATAATACCAACTGCCATATCAACCACATTTCCGCGCATAGCAAATTCTCTAAACTCTTTAAGCATCATAGTCTCCTGCAAGATTGGTTTTTAAATTGATTTTGATTATCTCATACGGGATTAATTAATTCAATATGATTTTAGAACAAGTGTATGAATTAGACTGTATAAAATCTTGCTGATAAAATAATCGTTAGTCATTAATTGAGGGGTTAAGTTGATTACTTCTAACAAGCTTGAGATTATTTACTGCAAAAAGTGCAATTGGCTAACGCGCTCATCCTGGATGGCGCAGGAGCTTTTGACCACTTTTAGTGAGGAGCTATCAGAGTTATCCCTTATTCCTGGTTCAGGTGGGATATTTGAGATTAGAGTGAACAAGGATCTTATCTGGTCGTTAAAGGAAAACGGCAGATTCCCGGATATAAAGGAGCTTAAAATACTTGTCCGTGACCAGATTGCTCCTGATAAATCGTTAGGTCACACAGAGAGGTAATCTCAATTTGTTTACGAAAGTGTTTAGATTAGAGTGATGCCAGTTTATATGCTTGATAAAAGAATCGTTTTTCCCGACCCAAGGGAAGCTGAGCCAAACGGTCTTTTGGCGGTGGGAGGAGACCTTAGCTCTGAGAGACTTCTCTTAGCATACCGTAGTGGTATTTTCCCGTGGTTCTCTGAGGGGGACCCTATTTTGTGGTTCTCTCCAGATCCAAGACTGGTTATTTTTCTAGATGACCTATATGTTTCCACCAAATTAAAAAAAATAATAAGATCGGGCCAATTTGAAATCAGGATTGATGCTGATTTTGAACAAGTTATTGCCCGATGCTCTAAGTCAGAGAGGAGAGGGCAGGACGGGACCTGGATCACAGACGATATGATAAATGCCTATCTTGAGCTCCATACCAAAGGCTATGCACATAGTGTTGAGACTTATCATGATGGAGAACTTGTCGGGGGTTTATACGGCGTCTCATTGGGAGGGGCTTTTTTTGGAGAATCGATGTTTTTTGACATGAGTAATGCATCTAAAGTCGCGCTATATTTTCTTGTAGAAGCTCTTAAGTCATGGAATTTTCAATTTATAGACTCACAGGTTCCAAACAGCCATATGAAGGCAATGGGCGGTAAAGAACTAAAGAGAGAAGATTTTCTTAAAATGCTGGATAAAGCAATGATGTCTGAAAGCCGGGTCGGGTCTTGGAACCATGAGCAGTCAATTGAAAAATAGCTACATGCTGGTATAATCAGGGCTTTATTTTAGTTGGATGTTTAACGGTTGGATGTATTTATTCTGATGTACAAAACCCTGCAATATCCATTTTTCAATTTTAAAATTATATATAGAGGAGAATTTAAATGAGCGAATGGACAGTTACAAATCATGGACATCCTGATATTAAGCCCGAGAGCACAAAGAGAGCTATTTTTATCGGCAGATATCAGCCATATCACATAGGCCACGTTAGCCTTGTAAAGCAGAAATTAGATAAAGGTGTGCCATGTCTTATTATGGTAAGAGATATTCCTCCTGATGAGAAAAACCCATTTACAACAGAGCAGACAGTTGACATGATAAGAAAATATCATGAAAGCAAAGGCGATGATGTAGTAGTAATGATAATTCCAGATATTGAGTCCGTAAACTGGGGAAGAGGAGTTGGATATGAAATGAATGAGTTCTTCCCACCAGAGAACATCGGATGGGTTTCTGCTACAAAGATTAGAGCTTCAATAGGCGAGGGGAACGATGAGTGGAGAGAGCTTGTTGACGAGTCTATTCAGGAAGATGTTGTAAAATATCTTAAAGGCGAGTAATCAGTTCTGAAATAAATAGAGACGGCGAATATACCGTCTCTATAACCTTCTTTATTATTTGTTATTCTTTAAGTTATAAATACTAGGTACAATATTTTTTCTTTATACCAAAACATTTAAATAGGAAACTATTTGCAATGCCAAGACTGCTTGTATTTCAACATGTTGCTCACGAGATTTTAGGAACCTTAGATCCACTTTTAAGGGATGCCGGTTTTAGAATCAAATATGTAAATTTTGAGCGCCACCCCGATGCAGAGCCCAGCCTCACTGGGTATGACGGGCTTATAGTGCTTGGCGGTCCAATGAATGTTGACGAGGTAGATGATTATCCTAACTTGGCAACTGAAGTAAAACTTATACAGCAGGCGGTTGACAAAGAAATGCCAGTTCTAGGGGTTTGCTTAGGTTCTCAGCTATTAGCTAAAGCTCTGGGGGCTAAAGTAAATAAAAATCCTGAGAAAGAGATCGGCTGGTATGATGTCACTCCAACAACCGATGGTAGAGATGATGCTCTTATATCAAATTTTTCAGGCACTGAGAAGATATTTCAGTGGCACGGGGACACGTTTGATCTTCCAAGCGGAGCGGAGCTATTAGCCTCATCGCCGCTTTGTAAAAACCAGGCTTTTAGATACGGCGATAATGTTTATGGTTTTCAGTTTCACCTAGAGGTAGACAAACCCATGATCGAGCGATGGCTCAGGGTGCCAGAAAATAAAAAAGAGATTGAGGAATTGGGTGGCAAGATTGATCCTGAAGAGATAAAAACGCAGACCCCGGATCATATTTCGCGTCTGAATGATCTTAGTAACTCTGTATTTGGGAATTTCCTAGAGCTATTTGGATACAATAAAAAACGAAAGACACTGCCTTCAAGATAAGCTTAAGTCTGTTAATTAGAACCGTTAGTTTTTTTATTGTTATTATTGGTTTGCCTTCCGAACTTTCTATAGTCTTCAGCAAACTCTCTTAGCTTCTTATCAACCAGGTAATTCACAGTGCCGGTTTTGAATTTGCCTGTACTTCCCCTTTTTCCAGCCTCTTTTCCGGTTAATAGCTCAACAGCCTGATCGACAGTTTCAACTGGGTATATATGAAACTCTTTCTTTTTAATAGCGCTGACCACTTCTCTGTTCAGCATAAGGTTCTTAACATTTTGATGAGGAATTATAACTCCCTGCTCACCAGTAAATCCTTTTGCTTTGCAAACTTGATAAAATCCCTCTACTTTCTCGTTAACGCCTCCAATAGGTTGTATCTGACCTTTTTGGTTAACAGAACCTGTTATAGCAAAGCTTTGCTTAATTGGAATATCCGAGAGGCTTGACAACAAAACTACAAGCTCAGCGGTTGACGCGCTGTCACCGTCAACCATTTCATAGCTCTGCTCAAACCCGATGCTTGCAGACAAACTAAGGGGTTTGTTTTGTGCATACTGTGTTCCGATATAACCGCTTAAAATAAGTACGCCTTTGTCATGAATATTTCCGCTTAATTTTGCCCTTCGATCGATGTTGATAAGTCCTTCAGTGCCCATGTAAGTCTCGCACGTAATTCGAGAGGGCTTTCCAAACGCATAGTCCCCCATGTTATAGACTGCAAGACCATTTATTTGTCCAACCACAAGACCTTGAGTATCCACCATAATACTTCCCTTGGCGATCATCTCTTGGATCTTGTCCTCAACCATGCTCGATCTATATATTTTCTCATCAATAGCGCGCTCAACATGAGCTCTTTTTATGGCTTTACTGTTATTATCAACTTTTGCCCAATAACTGGCCTCTGTTAGGATTTTGCTTATAGACCCAAGCTGCACTGAGAGCTTGTTCTGGTCTCCTGCAATTCTAGAGGAATATTCAATAACAGTTTCAACTCCGCCTCTGTCAAATCTGTTAAGCCCTTCACGGTCACATACTGACTTTATAAAACATGCATACTGTGAGAGAACTTCGTCATCCCTATCTACTATGTAGTCAAAATCAGCTTTGGCTTTAAAAAGTTTTCTAAAATCTTCGTCATATGCGTAGAGCATCTGATAGAGCTGTGAGCTTCCTGCAATAATAACTTTTATATCTAACTTCACAGGCTCAGGGCGTATGCCTACAGTGCTTGAGAAACCATACTGCTCGTAGACGTCTTCAATTCTTAGCTCTTCATTTTCTAGCGCCTTTTTAAGAGAGTCCCAAACAAAGGGATACTTAAACAGATCAAGCGCATCTAATACGATATAGCCTCCGCTTGCTTTTGCGATTGAGCCCGCTCTTATCATTGTAAAGTCTGTAACCAAAGCTCCAAACCGGGCCTCTTTTTCGATGCTGCCGAACAAGTTGGAATATGTCGGATGAGTTTCTGATATAACCGGGGCGCCATTGGTATTGGAGTTGTCTATAAACACATTCACTTTATATTCAGTAAACGAGGGCTCTTGCTGGGGCATTCTATAGGGCATAGGCGCTGCAATAGGAGATCCTGTAGGTGCACCTTTTGCAGGCAGGAAATGATCTATATTCTCTAATATATGCTTTTGAAGCTGATCAAAATAATCAATTACATCAGGGAATCCTTTATATTTCTCTCTGATTATATCTATTAGATCACGTACTGAAAAAAGAGCTACCTTTTTTTCAAGCTCCTTTACTTTTTCAGTAGCCTCTCTCTCTAGCTTTC
>JBCCIH010000147.1 GCA_039028315.1 Thermodesulfobacteriota bacterium
CTGTTTGTAAAAGAGCTGTCTGAACAGGAGAACTTTGAAATCTATCATACTTGCTCAAGCGCAAACGGTCATGGGCACGATTACTATGTACAGATAAAAGTAGCCGGAGATATAGACGCGGACACCGGTATGATTATTAACGTAGACAAACTAGATCATGTACTTCTTGCGGTTATTGAAGAGCTTGATCATAAGAGGCTTGATATAGAAATTCCGTTTTTTGAGTCCGAGCAGCCGACTGGTGAAAATATTGCAAAATATATATGGGGCAAGATCAAACCAGAGCTCGGCGATATGTTAATACATATAAAGCTGAGCGAGACATCTACCAGCTATTTCGAATACTATGAGGAGGAAAACTATCCATATGAGCTTTAAAAAAGCTATTAAGGAAATTTTGGAGCAGATTGGGGAAGACCCCAAGAGAGAAGGGCTAAGAGACACACCCGATAGAATGGAGCGTATGTTCCATGAGATCACTTCGGGCTATAATGTAGATCCTAAAGAGGTTATCAACGAGGCTGTTTTTCATATTAAATATGATGAAATGGTAGTGGTAAAAGATATTGAGTTCTATAGTCTATGTGAGCACCACATGCTTCCTTTTTTTGGAAAATGCAACATAGCATATATACCAAATGGAAAAGTTGTTGGGCTTAGCAAGATACCTAGGATTGTTGAGGTCTTCTCAAGAAGACTTCAAGTACAAGAACGTATGACAGTTCAAATTGCAGAGTTTCTAAAAAAAGAATTAGACCCTCAAGGGGTTGCAGTTGTAGTTGAGGCATATCATCTTTGCATGGCAATGAGGGGTGTTAAAAAGTCTGAAGCCAATATGCTTACGAGCTCCATGAGAGGTGCTTTTAAGAAAGATGAGAGAACTAGGGCTGAGTTTTTAAGCTTTATTGGAAGGGACTTAAAATAGTATATAATATTTTCTACCCGGTTAAGGATATTTATAAAATAAATGCTACGAACACTAGTACTAGGAATCAGTCATAAAACAGCTCCGATCGAAGTCAGAGAGCTTTTTACATTTTCAAATGAGAATATAGAAAATGCTCTAACTGAGCTTAAAACAAAACCCCACATAGAAGAATGCGTGATTGTGTCAACATGCAACCGCGTCGAAATCTACGCTGTATCTGAAAATGTTGAAGAGTGTCTTGAAAACATAAAGCAGTTTCTTTCTGAGTTTCATCAAGTTCCGCGTGAGAAATTTTCACCTCATATCTATTATTCCATAGGTCATATGGCAGTAAGACATTTATTTAAAGTGGCCTCTAGCATCGACTCGATGGTTGTTGGTGAGCCCCAGATTCTTGGCCAAGTTAAAGATTCATATAAATCGGCCATCGCAGCTGGATCTACGGGAGTAATACTAAACCGTCTTTTCCACACATCATTTTTTGTTGCCAAACGTATCAGGACTGAAACTGGCATTGGATCTCATGCGGTTTCAATCAGCTATATTGCGGTTGAGCTTGCAAAGAGAATCTTTGATGATTTCTCCTCCAGAAAGGTAATGCTCATAGGTACTGGTGAAATGGCAGAGATTGCAGCACAGCACTTAATTGGAGCCGGCATCAAAGATTTGCTAATAGCTAGCAGAAACTTTGAAAATGCGGTTTTGCTATCAGAAAAATTAAACGGCAGATCAATTGGTTTTGATGAGGTGTTTTATCATTTAAAGGATGTGGATATTGTAATTGCTGCTACTGGCTCTCAAGATTATATTATCAAACAAAGTCATGCAAAAGAGGCTCTTAAGCTGAGAAATAATGAACCAATGTTCATGATTGATATTGCTGTGCCAAGGGATATTGACCCAAGAGTTGAAGACCTCTCAGATATATATTTATATGACATAGATGATCTAAAGAACGTATCTGATGAAAATATTAAAACTAGACGACAGAGCTTAACTAAAGCTGAAGAAATAGTGCTTGAAGTAGAGAAATCTTATGACACTTGGCTTAGAGGCCTAAAAGCTGTGCCAGCCATTATTGACCTTAAGAATAGATTTGAAATAATTAAAAACAGCGAACTTGAGAAGGCGTTAGATAAGCTTGAGGGCATATCTAAAGATGATAAGTACATAATAGAGCTTATGGCTTCAAGGATCATTGGTAAAATCCTCCACAATCCTCTAACAAATCTTAAAAAAGAGTCATCCTCATCAATGGGCGCTCTTTATGTAGATTCCATCAAGAAACTGTTCGAGCTCGAAAAAGAACTCCTACTCCTGGAAGAAGATGATGAAGAAATCTCTCAGGATAGGAACTAGAGGCAGTAAGCTTGCTCTGTGGCAGGCTAGCCATGTTAAGTCCCTACTCTTAGACGAATTCCCCAAGTTAGATATTGAAATTGTAGTGATTAAAACCACTGGAGATGCTCTATCCGAGTCGCAGCTCTCAGAGATTGGGGGTAAAGGTGTATTTGTTAAGGAAATTGAAGAAGCGCTTTTATCTCACAAGATAGATATTGCCGTTCACAGCATGAAGGACGTTCCCACAATTTTACCAGAGGGTCTTGAGATCAATGCTGTTGTACAGAGACATGATCCTAGAGACGCGCTTTTGAGCAATATTGGTCAAGAAATAGCTGATCTGCCAGATGGATGCAGAGTTGGCACAGGGAGTCTTAGAAGAGCATCTCAGCTTCTATATCTTCGACCTGAGTTAGAAATTGTGCCAATCAGAGGAAATGTGGATACCAGGATAAGAAAGTTAAAAGAGAGCGGTGACTATGATGCAATCATTCTCGCAACAGCGGGGCTACAAAGAATGGGACTGGATGGTGAAATCACTCAAATTATATCTGCCGATCTAATGATACCGGCTCCCGGTCAGGGAATAATTGCCATAGAATCCAGATCACTGGACTCTGAAACAAACGGGATGCTAACTGATATAACTCATGATGAGACTATGAGCCAGGCCGCAGCAGAAAGGGCATTTCTTTTTAGTCTCGGGGGAGATTGCAATGTGCCGGTCGGTTGTAATGCAATTCTAGACGGTGAGAATCTTAAAGTAAGCGGTGTAATTTCGTCTCCTGACGGTGAGAAGTTGATTAAGAATACACTAATAGGAAAACGCAAAAAAGCGCAACAACTGGGAGAGAGACTGGCCGATTTTATATTACAGGACGGCGGCCGTAAAATCCTCGAATCACTCAGCAATTCTTAGGATATATTCACTCATTTTGCATTAAGCAATAATTCCATTAAACTTTGATAGTATTACTTAGCTCTAAAGGAGCAAGCTGTGTTATCACAAGATCCTTGCCAAGTATATTTTGCGTTTTTAGATGTAGAAACCACGGGACTTGACCCGGTTTCTGGCGATAAGATATGTGAAATCGCAATTGTTAAAACCATTGATGGGCAAATAGCCGACGAATTTGTGACAATTGTAAACCCCGGAAGAAGTATTCCAGAAAAAGCTGTCTCAATACACGGAATAACTCAGCATATGGTTATGAGAGCTCCTCTATTTAGAGATATAGCAAAAGACCTTCTCGTTTTCTTAAGTGATGCTGTAATTGTGGCCCATAACGCGAAATTTGATCTTGAATTTATCAGGGCTGAACTTAGAAACCTCAATATTACGCTGCCCGATAATGAAGTCATAGACACTTTGGGCATAGCCAGAAGATATTATAATTTCCCCAGCAACTCCCTTGGCGACATTGCAAGAAATGTCGGGGTTTTGATTAACAAACAGCACCGCGCGCTTGCAGATGTAATGACAACTAAAGGAATATTTGAATTCTTTTTAAAAGATTTGGGGGAAAGGGGTATTCGGCTCAAGAGAACAAAAGACATACTCAAGCTGCAGGGTAAATCAGTGGAGCTTCAAAATTCAAATGAGCTTGTTTTACCCACCGAAATTGAGCGGGCACTTAGAGATAAAACTAAGCTTGAGATAAAATACCTTTCTGCTTATCAGGAAGAGACATCGGTAAGAGTTATTGAACCATTTGATATAAGCGTTGGGAATTCTAAAACCTACATACACGCCTACTGCCATGTGCGTAAAGAAAGGTGCACATTTCGACTAGATAGAATTTTAGGGATTAAAGCTCTAGTGTAGATCCTTTATAGCAGACTATATTTCAGTCTCAGATCCATCTGAACTATCGGAATTGCTGGAATCCTGATCGTTATCTGATTTATCCGTTCCAGAGGAATCACCAGTAGATAGGTCCTTGTCGCTATCAGAATCAGGAATTTTTCCTAGTTGAAGATTTAAATCAATTATCTCAGCTTCTAATCTTTTAGACTCGGCAATTAGCTTTTGGTTTTCAATTTTTAGATCATTAATGTTTGTTTTCAAGTTAGCGATGTACTTATCAAGCGCTTCACTATTTTGCTTGATTTTATCAAGCTCTTGCTTAGTTTCATGTAGGCTGGACTTTGTAGTTTCAAATTCGTCGTTCTTAGCTTTATTCTCACACCCGGTAATAAAACCAGCTGACATTATTAATGCAGAAAACATTAAGATTGCGGTCATTCTTCTCATAATATAGGTACTCCTCCTAATTGATTCTCTTATTGATATTTTAATCTATATTTATTGAGGGTACTTGTCAACAAATTTTATTAAACTATTGTAATTTATATATAAAACTTGACAGTCCTCAGATATTGCAATACCATTATGCTCCTTAATCTGACGCGGGGTGGAGCAGCTTGGTAGCTCGTCGGGCTCATAACCCGAAGGTCGGAGGTTCAAATCCTCCCCCCGCTACCATTAATTTGAGTTGCTTGCACCACTTCTCTGTTTCCCTCATTTCATAAGTTAGATCGATATTTGCTCTAGTGTTTTAAGTCCATTCAAGCACTTTTATATTGTATTTTTTCATATTAGCCACATACTTTAGTAGTATCATAACTATAGTAGTATTATTTCAAGTAGTATTAGTTCATTAGTTTTTAACCTTAGAAATGGAATCTTGATATGCCGATATTAGATATTTCAGACCTTAAAAAAAGCTATATTTCTCCCGAGAGTGAAAGTACATTAATAATTGATTTGCCTCATTTTCAACTAGAAGAGGGAGAACACCTTGCTCTTGAGGGTGAAAGCGGCTCTGGCAAAACAACTTTTCTTAATTTAATTGCGGGCATTTCAAATCCAGATAGCGGAAGTATCGTCCTGGATGGCATAGAGATGTGCTCTTTATCAGAGTCTGATAGGGATAGCTTAAGAGCAAACAAAATAGGCTATATATTTCAAACGTTTAACCTTCTTATGGGCTATACCGCTTTAGAGAATGTGCTTTTGGGAATGATGTTTGGCAACTCAATGGATACAGATAAGGCAATGTCACTGCTCGAGCGCGTAGGACTTGGCAATCGATATAACTACCGCCCTGGACAATTGTCTGTCGGACAACAACAACGTGTTGCTGTTGCCAGGGCACTGGCAAATAGTCCAAAAATTGTTCTAGCTGATGAGCCTACCGGAAATCTTGATAAACGCACATCAGGGGAAGCCCTAAGACTAATCCGTGATATTTGCAGTGAGAATAATGCCTCGCTGCTCTTAGTGAGTCATGAGCAAAGAGTTTTAGATGATTTTAGTACTGTGACTTCGTTATCTAACATTAATCGTGCATTGCAGAGTTAGGATTATATAAATGATAAAAAAAGGGATTTTCTTAATTGTGGCAAAGAGTCTCATGCAGCATAAGCTGTCTACTATTGTCACTGTGATATCTGTTGCATTGGCTGCGGGCCTGGTCATGTCCGTTTTCAGTATAAGAAATCAAACATATGATGCATTTACGGGTGGACCGGTAGGGTTTGATGCCGTACTTGGAGCTCGGGGCAGTCAGTTGCAACTGGTTCTAAATACCGTTTTTCACCTCGAGACATCTCCCGGGAATATTCCTTGGGAGATGTATGATGCTGTAAAGAAAAACCCAAATGTCGAACTTGCTATCCCTTATGCGGTGGGAGATAACTATAAAGGCTATAGAATAGTTGGAACCGATCAAGATATCTTTACTAAGTTTGAATATAGGAAAGGGCAGGGGTTTGTGATAAAGCCTGGAGGTAGAATTTTTGATCCTGATAAGAAAGAGGCGGTCATTGGCAGTTATGTGTCCGACAAATTAGATTTAAAGGTCGGCTCAAAATTGAATCCATATCACGGTCTAATCTTTGATGAAAGTATGCGTCATGAGGAGGAATATACAGTTGTCGGAATAATTGAGCCGACGAACTCACCTTCTGACAGGGTAATATGGGTGCCGATTGACCAGTTCTATCAAATTTCCGGCCATGTTCTAAGGGGAGCCGGAGAAGTATACGAACCACAGCCGGGCCAGGAGATACCTGATAAACACAA
>JBCCIH010000148.1 GCA_039028315.1 Thermodesulfobacteriota bacterium
ACATTTCCTGCATTAGTAGTACGGCAGTCTTTAGAAAGCCCGCCGCATGCAACATTTCCTGCATTTGTGGTTCGGCAGTCCTTCGACCTGCCTCCGCAGGCGACCTCTCCTTTTGATGTGGTCCGGCAGTCCTTTGAGCCGCAGAACACGAGTCCCTCAACAATTACGCAGGCATCATTTATATCAACCGCCGAGGACTGCATCGAGAAAGCTATAAACAAAGCAAGAGATATCGTAATAATGTATAGAAAATTTTTCACTGCTAACCCCCTTCACCTGGTTTCTGTTTTTAAAGAATATAAGAGATAGCTCGCTATAACAAATAGTTTATTATGTAGCAAAAAAATTATTGTTTGTAATACATACGTATGATAGAATTGGCTAAATACATCATAAGCGGTATGGAGGGTTAAATGAGAGTTGTTCTAATCTGTTTTGTAACACTTACAATCGTATTATTCACAATAAACCATAATACGAATGCAGGCTGCAACCCACCAGTTGGAGATGTGATCACATGCACTCCGGCTGCCCCTAATCCTGACTTTATGGGAGTTCAACAATCAGGAAATAACAATGACCTGACTGTAAACGTCCTTGAAGGCACTGAAATAAACACCGAAGACGATGAACTGTTGGACGCAATAAGAACCAGCGGCGGAAACGATCTTATTAACGTAACGAGAGCAATAGTAAGAGGCGGAGATTCAGGTATTGAAACAGGAGGCGCTAACGATACTATCAATGTGATAGGCGCTCTGGTTAGCGCGGATTTTAGAGGAATCGAAGCAGGAAACCAGGATGACACTGTTAATATAATGGAAGGCGCAGATATCATTAGTACAGGTGAAATTGCCATCCAAACCGGAAATGATATGGATAAAGTAACGGTAGATGATTCTACAGTGACCTCATTTGTGAATGATGGTATAGAGACTGCAAACGCCGAAGATATGGTCACTATTACTAACTCCGTTATCACTGGTGGCCCGGGATTCTTTGCAGTTGATCTTGGAAACGGAGACGATATGCTGACCTTAAATAATGGCGCAGACCTAAGGGGCGGCATAGACTGCAGAGATGATTTTGACATATTAGTGTTTGCGATGCAGGTGCCCACAGATGAGCTTGATGAACTCACTGCTCAAATAGAAGCAAGCGACCCTGAAGGCGGCAGCATAACAATAAACCGTCTCTTTTATGAATGGGAAAACTGTGAAGAGCTTGTAGCAGATTTGTCTGGAGGATTTATCTCACCTGTGCCAACTCTAAGTGAGTGGGGACTTATCGCAATGGCGGGGCTACTTGGTATAGTAGGATTTATTATGGTTAGGAGAAAAAGGCGCGTTATTGTATAATCGCTAGAAATTTAATTATCTAAAACATATGGAGGGGATGATGAAACTTATACAGACAGCTGTATTTGTACTTACTATTATAGTTACTTCAGCTCTATCACAAGCTGCAACGCTTACAGTTCAAAACCTTAACGACTCAGGCCCAGGATCGCTTCGTCAGACGATAGCTGACTCAAACCCGGGTGACACAATAGAATTTGCCCCCGGTATTGCAGGCGGGACGATAAACCTTGAAAGCGAGATTCCTATTGTAGGAAGCCTAGAAATATTAGGCCCCAAACCTGAAAAATTAACCTTAGACGGCCAAGACCAAACACGTATTTTCAATATCAGCGGCGTAGATACTGACACAATAATTATGAGTGCTCTAGTACTTCAAAACGGGTTTGCTGATCAGGACGACGGCGGTGCAATCTTAATTAATGGTCCAAATCTGGAAATAAACCACTGTGTATTTGACTCTAACCGCACTTTTTGCAACTCTCAGGGCTGCGATGCTGAGGGAGGAGCGCTAAGAAATAGAGAGGGCAATATAGAGATTGTTATTAACTACAGTTCATTTATAAATAATTCAACCCAGTGTATAGGGGATGACTGCACCTCTGAAGGAGGGGTCTATCACAATGGTGGGGGACAGACCAATACGACATTTAACAAAAGTGCATTTATCTCAAATTCAACCACATGCACGGGTGAGGATTGTGATTCAGGCGGAGGAGCATTTCATAATGGAGGAGGCGGCATAAGTAATGATCAGCTAATAATAATTGTACATAACACAACATTTGCATTAAATACCACACACTGCAGCGGTTTTGATTGCAACGCTGAAGGAGGCGCTATTGATAATGCAGGAGGTGAAGTATTTGTTGATATTTCAAATTCTACTTTTGACCAAAACACCTCCTCATGCGAGGGAGAAGAGTGCGCTGCATTTATAAACATTTTAGACGGTGTTGAGGAAGGAACAATAAAAAACAATATCTTTTATTCTGATGCAGCTGGAGCAAATTGCGATAACGAAATCCAAATGATTTCTGAAGGCTACAACATAGACAACGGCTCAAGCTGTATTGACGGATCTGTCGCCGGAGACAAACCTAACACGAATCCACGCCTTGACCCAAGAGGCCCTCGAGATAACGGCGGCCCTACCCCAACGGTCGCGCTATTTATTACCAGCCCGGCAATCGATATGGGCAGTCCTGATTGCCCGCCGCCTGATACCGACCAAAGAGGGTTTCCTCGCCCAGAGGGTGTAGCATGTGATATTGGAGCCTTTGAGGGTTCAGTACAAGAATTACGCTCGGTACCTACTCTCAACGAGTGGGGATTAATAGTGATGGCTAGCGTTCTGGGGCTTATCGGTTTTATGGTAATTAGAAGACGTGCTGTCCGTATAAACTAATTAAGCACAATTACTGTTTTATCAGACGTCCATAAATTAACCAGTTCTAATTAGTATTTAAGGAGGGGACACTATAAGAACTCTAACTACATATATATTTACGGCTCTAGTTTTCGGCTTATTGCTCCTTACTTTATCTCTGCCAACTATAGCACAACCTGTCCCGTTTGAAGGTTGTTGTCAGTTTATTAATTCATGTGAAACTTTGTCTCAATCAGATTGTATAGCAGACAGCACTAGTATGGAATTTTTTATCAATGAAATATGCAGTGAGGGTTCTCTTACATGTCCTAGTTTTGTTCTTGCAGATTCTGATCTTCGCAATGTTCCAACTTTATCTCAATTAGGTCTTTTGGCAATGGCTGGTTTATTAGGAATAGTTGGATTTATAGTTGTGAGAAGGCGTAAATTGCATGTAGGTGCTTAATTCCTTCATCTATAATAACTCCATAAAATCAGGGGGTTTGGTGCATATAGCGCTAAACCCTTTTTTTATTTCCAATTATTTGAATATATAAAAGTATCTTGACATTAAATACGAACATATGTTTTAATCTGAGCATAGATGCGGTAGGTATCTCAATGTTTATTTCTTAGTGAATCTTTGGGCGGAAGGTTCATAAAATCATGGCAAATGGGGAAGTTGTGAAATATTCTAGGTAGATCTTTGCCTTTTTGGGCTATTAGACTATCCGCGTCTAAATATTCTTTGGAGGTAGAAGGCATGATTAGATATATGTTAGTTGTAGTATTAGCTTTTGGCTTTATGACACCAAGGACTATGGGAGCTACTACAATTGAGTATGGATTAATTGCAGCTCAATTGCTGGCGCTCGGAATAGTCTGCCCTCCAGCAGAGACCATTTGCGGACTTTGCGAAACAGGAGATGTCTGCGACATAACACCTAGCACAACAGGTTGTTTTTCTGGAATTTCTTGCGTTGTGAGCGTAGGCAATCAAATATGCACAAGTGATTCAGATTGCACTGATCCAGCAACACCAAATTGTGATCTAAACGTATGTGTAGCAGATCCTAATGTGTGCATTAGTGACGCAGATTGTGCAGATCCGGCCTTACCATTTTGCGATATACAAACCATGCTCTGCACAGATGTTGCTCCTATTGATACAGATCAAGACGGAATGCCGGATGCGGTAGACCTGGATGACGACAATGACGGGGTTTTAGATGTTGATGATGCTGACCCTATTAACAATTCAATTTGCGAAGACGCCGATAACGACACATGTGATGACTGTAGCATGGCCATGGGGAACGACCCATCAAATGACGGACCGGACTCTGATGGTGACGGGATTTGTGATGCTGGAGATATGACATGCGACTGTGATGACCCCCAAGCAATAGCGCCTGCATTTGAGTTTAGAGGCAAAACCTATTTCTTCGGAACATTTGGAGATGATATTATTTGCGGCACACCCGAGAGAGATGTAATTTTTTCATTCGCGGGAGATGACTGTATAGATTCAGGTGATGGCAACGACAGAGTTTTTGCCGGATTTGGGGATGATGTCATACACCTAGGAGCTGGTAATGACAGGGCATTAGCAGGTCCGGGAAATGATGATGTTGAAGGCGGCATGGACGAAGACAGGGTTCACGGCGGTTTTGGCGAGGATTACTGTGATGCTGAGATAACATCAGGATGTGAAGTAAGCCCATAAAACTGATTGAAATCTACTGAGCCCAAAGAGCTGACTGCTCTTTGGGCTTTTTACTATCTAAGCTCACTAAATACAAAAAAACAGCGTAATTTCAGCCTCTTATATGCTATAATTATTATATCTACTTGGCGGTAGGTAATAGCAAAAGGAGGGATCACTCCCATGAAAATATTTTTATGTATATCTATAGCTCTATTTATAGGGCTTTTAGTATCTGTTCAAGATTCCAATGCACAGTGCGTATGCTGGCCTAATGGCATTGAGGCTGAGCTGAACGTAGCAAGCGAAGGGACCATATGCGAGAGAGAAGGCGATGACATTATCCTTATCTCACTGAGTAATCCCGAGCTTGTCTGCGGTTTCTCAAGAATTTTAAGAGCAGATTTCACATCATGCTCTGAAGCAAGTTTGCCTGATGAAGACAATATGCCCGAAGGATTTGCTTGCGGACCTGGATTGCAATCAATGAGCGATCTGGCTGAGCAGACATGCAGGCAGGATTTAGATGATTTTTGTGATCAGCTAAACCCAAGAAACGTGCCTACTCTATCAGAGTGGGGACTTGTCTCAATGGCTGCTATTTTAGGAATTATAGGATTTATGGTCATTAGAAAAAGACAAGTGACTACTTAAAAATTCATACGCCATCTATAACTCAGAAAAGGGGACTTCGGTCCCCTTTTTTATTTCCCATTTAAATTGATTGATATAAATATTGCTATTTGTTATCATATGCACAAAGATGGCTTTTTTGTTCCTAGAACTGCTATTTAAACAAATTTTGAGGAAAGGAGAATTTGATGAGAACATTTGTTTACTTAGGTCTAGTAATATTCTTAGTAGTCGGTTTATCAGCTCAAAGATCTAACGCGGCTTGCTCAGGTGTTATGAACGGGCTTGGCGGCCAGGATATTAACTGCCCGCTGCCGCTTCAGTCCACAACCCTCAATATAGTTTCATCACCAGCGTTCACTACCAATTTCCCTGATAATGTAACAATACCAAATCCCGGCGGTATACAGGTTGGATCTGTATTTGCTATTATTACTGAGGCTGGAGACGATACATTAACCGTTAATGGCATTGTTCATTCCCAAACTAGCACAGCAATATTCACAAGCGGCGGCAACGATATGGTATTTGTTGGGCCAGGGGCAGATATTTCTGGAGATTTTGGCGTGAGCACATCGAATGAAAATGACCTAATACGAGTGACCGGGGGCATGATCTCCGCTACAACCCTACCTATAGGCAGTGGCTTTGATGACGACACAGTGGAAATCACTGGTGGATCGATTAGCTCAATGGGTCCTGAAATCCTGAATACTAGTGCTGGAAATGACACCTTAAGAATAAGCGGGGGGACATTTGGACCAGGGACAATACAAACATCATCTCAGGAAGATCTGATTGTTGTATCAGGCGGAATATTTGCCGGAAATGAGATTGATGCCGGTTTAGATGTAGATACGATCCACATTACTGACGATATTCCAAACCTTGGAATTCTTAATTGCGGCGGCGGTGCTGGTATGGATTCGTTAATTTTATCAATGGACGTACCCCAAGGCCAAGTTGCTACTCTGTCAGCTGAATTTATGGCTGGTGGTGAGTTTAATGAGATAACCGTAAACGGCATTACTTATGAATGGGCAGAATGCGAAAACCGCATACCTAACTTCAACGGAGTTGTAACAACAATAAGCCTAGCTCCTCACACTGCAACTAATATTATTGATGATACCCATAGAGTATCTGCAACAGTTCTGACTGATGGTGAGCCTGATCCCGGCGTTGTAGTTACTTTTAGAATAATAAGCGGACCAAACCAAGGTACTATG
>JBCCIH010000149.1 GCA_039028315.1 Thermodesulfobacteriota bacterium
AAGGATGGAGTTGATATAACTCCTCCTTATTTTATTCCGGCGCCGCCGATAATTTCACCAATTGGAACTTTTGGTGCCTTTATAAAAATCAAATCGCCTATATCTACAAAAAGGGCATTATTCGATATTGGAATAGCAGGACCGCTTGCAGGCATAGTTGCTTCCATACCGGTCTTGATTATAGGAATTAAACTATCAACAACCGTACAAATAGAAGAGCATCTTACATCTGAAGGTGGGCTTGTTCTCGGAACACCAATAATAATGGGCCTTTTCTCTGACGTTTTCTTTGGACCAATCCCAGAAGGATATGATTTATATCTTCACCCTGTTGCCTTTGCTGGTTGGGTAGGGTTATTTGTCACGGCGCTTAATCTAATTCCATCGGGGCAGCTTGACGGGGGGCATATAACTTACGCACTGTTTTCAAAAAAATATCATAAGTACATTTCAATGGCGATGATAGCGCTACTTTTAATTTTTGGAATTGGGACCGAACCATTGTTACAAGCAGGAGCTAACATATTCGGAAGCGGATTTGAGTGGTTCACTCAGAGTGTGCCGGTGCTAGAAGGATGGCCGGGCTGGATTCTATGGGCAGTGCTATTAATTTTAATGGGAACCAGACATCCGCCCACTATGTATGAGGACACCGATCTTAGCTGGCAAAGAAAAGGACTTGCTGTTTTATCTCTACTTATTTTTATCGGTTGCTTTACACCTATGCCGATTAAAATTGTATAATGGCAAAAAATATTTTTTGCAAAAATTTGAAAAAACTGAAAATTTAGGTAACTTCTTTGTGATTCGAAATTTCTTTTCGGGGTGTTTCGAATCTTAAACCCAAGTAATAACTAGAAATAAAATTGATATAAAAAAAGAATACTAAAATTCATTGCAGTACTTTCACTGTAAGAAGGAGGAAATATCGTGGCTAAGTCCAAGGCTAACAACACGTTAAGCATTACAGATAATAGAACAGGGAAATCATATGAACTCCCTATCGAGAATGACACAATTAAAGCAATGGATCTAAGGCAGATCAGAGTTAAGAAAGATGACTTTGGTATGATGAGTTATGATCCGGCATACAGCAACACAGCTTCATGTACAAGTAGGGTTACTTTTATTGATGGAGACAAAGGAGAGCTTATGTACCGCGGCTATCCTATAGATGTTCTAGCTAAGAAGAGTAACTTTCTTGAGGTTTCCTACCTCTTACTTAATGGAAAACTTCCAAACAAAAAAGAATTCAAAGAGTTTGAGCAGAATATCACAAACCACACAATGATTCATGAGAACATTAAACATGTGATAGACAGCTTTAGATACGATGCGCATCCAATGGGAATGCTAATGAGTACAGTAGCTGCTCTCTCAACTTTCTATCCGGAATCTAAAGACATATTCAATGAAGAGATAAGAGAAACACAAATTTATAGATTAATAGCAAAGATGCCGACACTGGCAGCTTTTGCTTTCAGACATTCCATGGGAATGCCGTATGCATATCCGGACAATGATCTAAGCTATGCAGGTAATTTTATGAATATGCTCTACAAGATGACTGAGCTTAAATATAAGCCAGACCCAATTATAGAGAAAGCCATTGATGTTCTCTTTATTCTCCACGCTGATCACGAACAAAACTGCAGTGCGAGCGCAATGCGTAATGTAGGTAGCTCACACCCCGATCCATACGCTGCTACAGCAGCCAGTATTGCAGCTCTATATGGACCACTACATGGTGGTGCGAACGAAGGTGTACTACAGATGCTAGCAGAAATCGGAACTAAAGATAACATTCCAAAAGCAATCAAAGCAGCCAAAAATGGTGAATTCAGACTAATGGGATTTGGCCACAGGGTGTACAAATCCTACGATCCAAGAGCAAAGATAATCAAAGACATTGCTCATCAGGTATTTGAAGTAACAGGTAAAAACCCATACCTAGACATTGCAATCGAGCTTGAGAGAATTGCTCTTGAGGATGATTACTTTGTTAAACGTAAACTATATCCAAATGTGGACTTCTACTCTGGTCTTATTTATCAGAGCATGGGTATTCCAGTTGAAATGTTCACAGTGCTATTTGCAATCGGACGTACACCAGGATGGCTAGCGCAGTGGAAAGAGCTTCTACTTGATCCAGAGAGAAGAATTGCTCGCCCAAGACAAGTTTATCTCGGTGATAAGAATAAGAAATATGTTCCAATGAGTAAAAGAAAATAACTAATGGCTTGGTGGGTTAAGTGCTCGAGAAGTGCTTTCCTATCACGTTATTATAATAATAGTTAATCAAGTGTTCTAAAGAGGCGATAAATATATTTACCGCCTCTTTTTTTTTGTCTCCACTTTCTAAATTCTGCAAGCCTTCTTTAAGAGAATCGGCAAGCTCATGTTTATCTTCTCTTAGTATTGCTTCAATTAGCCCTTGGTCCTGGAGATCATATTTTTTATCTTCAAGGCCTTTTGTTAAAGAGCTTATTACCTCCTCGCAATCTAGCTCTGGATGATCTGAGACTGCGCTTTTAAATACTTCTATGAGTTCATCTATATACATAACTATGCTCCTTACTTGCTAAATGTTATAAGCACAAAATGAAAAGTAAATAAATTATTTTTGTTCCTCTTCAATCTTAGCCATAAGGTTAAGTGCAAATCTTTTGTTTAAGTACCAGTCAGGGTAAAAAGCCGGCTCTTTATCGTTGATAAGGTCCTGGAGAACAGCTATCGCCTCATTGTATCTTTTTTGCTTTCTTAGGTTCATGGCTAAGTATAGTTTCGCAGAGGAGAGGTGCGGGTCAACAAACAGAGCCCTTCTTAAATAAATTTCAGAAACCTTGTTGTCACCGCCCAATATTGACGGCAAAAATAGATAAAGCGCCCCCTGCATACCAAGCCCGTAGCAGTGATTAGGATCAAGCTCTAGTATGGTGTCCAGCTCTCTTCTTATCTCCGGGAGCATAAAGAGTGAGTTAAGCACGCCTTTGGTCTCTCCAACCAAGGCTAGATTTGCTACATAGAAGAAATGAGCATCGGGATTATCCGGTTCAATTTCAATTGCACGCTTTGCAATTTCTCTTCCAGTCTCAAAAGCTTTTATTTTTCCTTCTTTTGTGCGTTCACGAACATAACCATAAGTAAGCCAGACACGAGATAAAAAGATGAGAGCTTCTATATTATTAGGATCCTTCTCAATAATATCGTCTGTAATTTCCATAGCTCTGTCTATATTTAGACGGTTTCTATGATATGTGGACAATACAGCTCTAGCATCTTCAACACTAAATTGACCACTAGGACTTGGGCTAGTTATATTTGGGGAATCAATTGCATATGACACTTGTGGTGCAAAGAACAAAGAAAATGTAATTATTAAGAGCAAAGGTGCGCGAAGTACCATATTATAAGCTTAACAAAACTGCTCCACTATTTCATCTTGAAATTTTTAATATCTTCTAAAATATGGTGTATGAGATTTATTGTATGCTCAATATCGGATTTGTATGAAAGGCAGCTCGGGCTGTGTAGATAACGAGTTGGCACTGATACCACGGCGACTCTGCTTCCTGTGCCTGTAACCTGCATAGCTGTAGCATTGGTGCTTCCAGCCTTCTTAACGGTAATCTGATATGGAATTTTCTTTTTCTTGGCAATATCCATAATAAAGTAACTAAATGGCCTATGAGCTACGAGGAATCTATCTGAGAGTCTGATCTCAGGACCTTTTTCCACATTCGCAAGAGTCTTATGCTCTGAGACTCCCGGGAAATCCATGGCGACCGTACCCTCTAGTGCTATAGAAAAATCAGGTTCTATTGCCGGTGTAATCACATGCGCTCCTCTGAGACCAACTTCTTCTTGTACAGTAGCAGTAAGGTATAGATCACATCCCAATTTGGGCTTTTTTCTAAGCGCTTCAAGCATTACGAATAAGCCAACCCTATCATCAATCGCTTTAGATATTACAGCATCCTCAGTTTCCTCAAATGGAGGGTAGAAGGAGACTACGTCTCCTACGCTGACAAGTTTATGAACTTTATCGGCTGATAGGCCTACATCTACAACACAGTCTTCAATATCAGGAACTTCTTTGTTATTACCATTTCTACTTATGTGAGGAGGTATAGCTGCTACCATACCGACAAGATTTTTCTTTCCATATATAACCAAACGCTGACCATAAAAAACGCGTGGATCCATGCCCCCGAGAGGTGATACTCTCACAAATCCTCTTTTGTCTATATGACTTACCATAAAGCCAACTTCGTCAGTATGAGCATCGAGCACAACTTTAGGACCCTTGCCGGGTATATGCGCAATTATATTTCCGAGCGCGTCTTCATGAACTTCTTTGGTAAGTTTTCCAAACTCTTTTTTTATAATCTTTTTTACAGGATCTTCGGCCCCAGGCATAGCTGAGGTTTCACATAACAGTTTTAGGAGTTTTATATTCATAGCGGGATTCATTATAACCAGAAAGCGGTTTTATTCAAACTCATTATGATCAAGGTAATTTTCTATTTTTAAAGACATATAAAGCAACTTAATTCTAAATTTGCCAAGAGTTAACAATACCTTAATGCCATTTTAACATTCAGAAATATATCTTATATAGATCGATTAAAAGGAGGAATTAACATGCGAAAATTTATGATCTTAAGCATATTGGCTATAGGCTTGTTTTTTGTTACTTCATGCGACGACGATAATGGTAACGGCGGAGGCAATACAGGTGGAGAAACCACACCGCTTGAAGTTTCATTGTCTGTGATAGATACATTTGAAACCGGTGAATTTGATGAAAGTGCAGCTGAAATTGTAGCACATGATCCGATCTCCCAAAGACTATTTGTAGTAAATGCAAATGACGACCGTGTTGATGTATTAGATATCTCTGGAGTCCCTAGCACTGCAAGCCTTGATGCTACAACATCCGGAATACTCTTAAATTCATCGATCGACGTATCACAAGATGTGCCTGAAGCTGGGGGTATAAATAGCGTAGATGTAGGCAATGGACTGGTAGCGGTAGCGGTTCAAAACGACGATGACTCTAAAAATGGTTTTGTTGCGTTCTACGATTCACAAGGAAGCCCTCAGAATGTATTTAATGGCGGAACCCAAAATTTCTTGGAAGTAGGAAACCTTCCAGATGCAGTTAAATTTTCTGATAGTGGTAACAGAATTATAGTATCCAACGAAGGAGAGCCGGGAGAAGATGCACTAGAGAATCCTGTTGACCCTCCAGGCACAGTGAGCATTATTGATCTTGCAAATGGCTTGGCAAATGCAAATGCTATCACTTTTGGCTTTTCTAGCTTTGACGGGAACATTGACTCTGATGTTAAGCTTGAGCCTGGCAAATTGCCATCAGTAGATTTAGAGCCTGAATTTGCTGCAATCGCTCCAGATGGTCAGACAGCTGTTGTCGTGCTACAAGAAGCCAATGCAATAGCCGTTGTTGATATGCAGCAAGCAGTTATCACAGATGTGATTGCGCTTGGTTTTAAAAATCACAGTCTTCCAGGAAACGGTATCGATGCAAGTAACGAGGACGGCATAATCAACATTCAGAACTGGCCAATTCACGGTATGTATCAGCCTGATGGAATTGAATCATATAGCGTTGGCGGCCAGACATATTTCGTAACAGCAAATGAAGGTGATGCTAGAGACCCAGAGGAAGCCCGCGTTGCAGATGTCGAGCTTGACCCGGCAATTTTCCCAAACGCTGCCGCACTTCAGCTAGAAGAAAATCTTGGAAGAATAAACATCACAACCTGGCTAGGAAATAATGACGCCGATGATGAGTTTGAAGAGCTATTCTCTTTCGGAGCAAGATCCTTTACCATTTGGGATGCAAACGGAAATCTAGTTTGGGACAGCGGCGATGATTTTGAACAGATCACAGCAGCTGTACTTGCAGACAATTTCAATTCCACAAATGATGACAACGACTCATTTGACAATAGAAGCGATGATAAAGGGCCTGAGCCCGAAAATCTAGATATCGGAAAGATCGGGGATCAGTACTTTGCGTTTATAGGGCTGGAGAGAGTAGGGGGAATTATGACCTACGATATTACAGACCCTAACAATCCGATTTTTAATGACTATATCAACAACCGTAACTTCAGCGCAGATGCCACAACATCTGAGGCGGGCGATTTAGGCCCTGAGGGCATTTTATTTATAAGCGCTGCTGACAGCCCAAATGGCGTTCCGCTCTTGGTTGTTGGAAATGAGGTTAGCGGTACTACA
>JBCCIH010000150.1 GCA_039028315.1 Thermodesulfobacteriota bacterium
AGCATGTTTGGATGAGCTAGGTCAGATGCCATATAAACATCAACCTCTGAGCCTTCTTGCAGTTGTGAAAACAGCTCTGGGTCTTGGCCAGAGGAAAGCTCAACTGCTATCTGTGTGTTAGCCGTAAACTGCTCGGCTAAAAGATTAGCTGTTGGCAAGAACTCAGAGTTCACGGCAACTTTAACCGGCTCAACGCTAGAATCTATGACTGGGGCCTTCTTAGAGCAAGAGGCCATTGAGCCTACAAGCACTGCAATAAAGAGTAAGAATATATATCTTTTTATATATTTCATGATCATCTTTCTCAGAGAAATAATAACCACTGCACCAAAAACAACAAAATTCTAATCGCTCTGCCAATACTTAAAGGTATTTACATCCATAATGGTCAGCTTGCCATCCCATCCCGCGCCCTGATCCAAATTCCAAAGGTTAGCAACCTTAACAGGTTTACCCCCTGGAAAATCAAGCTCAGTGTGGGTGTGGCCGATAAAAACATTTTTATAAGGAAATTTTTTCTTGGCTTTTTTCAATTTTGGTGCAACCACACGCCATGTATCTCTACCAGCGTAGTAATTCTTTTCCTCAGGTTGTTTATCAACTGGATAGTCCCAGTCAATCCCTGCATGAACGTAAAGCCTATTGTCTTCGTCAATAAAATATAGGACAGCTTTCTCTAAGAATTCCAAATGTTTTTTGATAAGTTTTTTCTTAAGTTTTCCATTTTTAGTATAGGCCTTTTTTGTAGCTTTCCCCCCCTTGCGAAGCCACCTGGCCTCCCATTGTGGATCGCCGTCCCATTTACCTCTGAACCACCTTCTCACAAACTCGTCGTGGTTGCCGAGCACCCAAATGAAATGCTTAACATCCATAAGTACATCAATACAATTGACTACCCCAGAATGGCCGTCATAAATATCCCCAAGAGATATCAATCTGTCTTTTTTGAAATCAAAGTTAGAGCGCTCTAGCACTTGTACCAACGCCCTAAAATTACCGTGGATATCACCTACGCAAAGTGTTCTCATTTTCTGGATTATGGGTTAAGACGTAATATATGACTTCATTATAACGGGGGTTGCAATGAACTCAAATGTATTTAGTTCTTGTTGAGTGTTATTTTAGATATAACAAATTATATATATTTTAACAATAGAGCGTTGAATATGTTTAAGAGCGGCCTTATACTTATTAAGTAGGTTAGAAAACTATCACCTGTGGAGATATTGGAATGAAATATGTTTTTAGTGCATTTTTGTTTTCAGTATTCGCTTTATGTTTTGCAATGCCTCAAAGCTCTTGGTCACAAGTAGATGGAATAGATGGCATTTGGTATTCGGGTGAAGAACCTTACACTCTCGAAGTATATGACAGCGGATGGCGTTTTAGTGTTCGCGATCAGGCTGGAAACAAATCACACGGCAAAGCCTTTAATGAAGAAGTAATCTACTGGCCTGCAGAAAATATAACTGGCCAAATAGAGTTTGATGCAACAATAATCGAATGGTCAGACGGCACATTCTGGGCAAGAGAACCGTTTACAGGTGAGCTGCCTCCGGGAGTTCCTGAGCAATAATCCCTATTGCAATCTCAGTCCATTTATGTTTATTCTAAGCGTTGGAAGTGCATTAATACAAAGATCGTAGAAGTAGATATTACATATACACTAAATTGTCTTCCCAGATAGATTGTTCTAGCTATCCATCACCTGTTTTAGAAAACTTTAGGCAAGTTAGTCCTGCATTAGTCTTATATGTTACAACAAGAAACTATAAGATTTTGGGACTGTACTATCAGTATTGATAATGCTATCATCAAGGAAATCTTATACAGAAGGTCCCCTTCTTGGAAAGGCTAATTGTGCCTATGGGTGGGTATTGTTACCTTGCAATATCCACTCGTTTTTTTATGAGAAGATGTAATCAAAAGTTAAATCTTTTCAAAATTCTCAGCGTGAAACTCGATGTGGTCTTTTATAAATGATGCAATGAAATAGTAGCTGTGGTCATAATCCCTTTGCATCCTAACTTTTAGAGGGAATTTCTTTTCTACACATGACTCAATTAGATAATCAAGCATGAGCTGATCTTTTAAGAACTCATCATCGGTGCCTTGATCTACAAGCACAATATCATTTCGTCTGACTTTCTTAACTAGCTCTGAAGCATCATACTCTTTCCAAAGCTCCCTATCCTCACCCAGATATCCGGTGAACGCCTTTTGTCCCCAAGGACAAAGTGATGGTGCCCCAATTGGTGCAAACGCAGAGATCGATTTGTAAAGATCGGGATTTCTTAACCCAAGCACTAACGCTCCATGACCTCCCATCGAATGTCCGAATATGCCAACTCGGTCCATATCTGCATTAAAGTTCCCATCTACAATCTTAGGGAGTTCTTTGACAACGTAATCATACATATTGTAGTAAACTTCCCAGCCCGGGGTTGCAGCATTTACATAAAACCCTGCGCCGGAGCCAAAATCCCAGCTGTCATTTTCACTTGGAAGATTAGTGCCCCTTGGGCTGGTGTCCGGACAAACGAGCATTATTCCATGGTGGGACGCCCACATTTGTGCACCCGCGTTTGTAATAAAATCCTCCTCATTGCATGCGAAACCAGAGAGCCAAAATAACACAGGGACTTTAACTTTATACTCTTGCGGCGGATGATATACGGAGAAATTCATAGGCGTCTTTGTAGACTCAGACTGATGGGAATAAAATGCTACCCTCCCACCAAAAGACAGATGTTGTTTTAATAAATTAAGCTTGCTCATATATACTCAGAAACCAACTCCCGGCATTAAAAACTTGGTCCTAAATATTGATAATACCACAGAATATCAAGACATTAGCTATTGTAGCAATTGATAACTCTTATCATACGTTATAAAACACTTGACCCAGCACCCCAAAATACTCTATAATATTAATGGAGGTAGTAATAATGGGAACATGTGACACTCCACCATACAAGGTAGCATTTATTGCGTAAACCTAGATCAACTAGCGAGTTGGAATTTAAACTTGCAAAATAATAGCCAACGGGCTATTAAGTCAAAAATGACAACAAAAAAGGGAGCCCTTCCAAAGTGAATGAGGCTCCCTTTCCTATATTATTACTAAGTATTTAACAATTATTTTTTCTTCTCAAGCTTAAGTACATATATACTAACGACCGCAACTAATACCGCTGATAGTGAACCTATGATTGACTCGACAAACCTTAGACTCGCATTCTCAATAGGACCGATATCGCTCACCAGTGCTGAGATAATAACAACTACCGATATTGTAATGCTGGTGGTTTTTACATGATCTGGGATGTTGAGCACATGGCACAGATAAACGCCTATGGCAACACTTATGGCAAATCCAATTACTCCGAAAGTGAAAAAATACAGATAAAGCGCCGCAATAAGGCAGCCCACAAAAGATGCGCGTACTCTCAATTTAGCAGATTTAAATGTAAGCAACTCTCCCTCTGTCATTACAAATACACCGGAAATTACTGACCACAGCCCTCCTACTTCTGCAGTGCCAACATGGAATATAGAGCTGAAGTTATAGCCCGCGACATAAGCAATTATGGCTACAAAAAAAGTTTCTATCGCAGCCCTTACAATATGGGATTTAAACAATATTTACCGCCCTCAAAACAGTCCTATTTATGATTTGAGGAGATTATACTTAATAGATTGTGATTTTAGTAGACGACTTGGATATAGATCAACTAAAAAGCTGCAATTTATCCTCGTCCAAATGATATGAAAAATAAGTCTTTCTAATAAGCTTCTCAAAAAAGTCCTGTGAGTGAAGAGCTTCACGCTCTGGATACGCAAACATCACAATTAAGTGCTCATCTTCCTTGGCCTGAAGCTGTTCAAAAATATAGGCATACTCTTTTTTTGAGATTCCGTAATTTATTCCATACTCAGGACGCTCATCAGAGGTGAAAAAGCCAAAATTTTTCATCTTCTCTGCCACAGTGTCGCAGATCAGCCGACCATATTTTTTGGTTTCATCCACGTCTTTTCTAAATAGGCCTTTGATCAGCGGATATTTGGCACAGTAAATTTTATTATCATTATTCTTGATAATCTTGCACTTGGTCTTTGGAAGCTCAATTAAGTGAAGCGGAGCCGGGGAGACCGGATAGTACATAAGATTTTTTACAATTGCTTCGCCCATATCACAGTGCCTCTATTATTTAGAGTAATGATCTGTAATATGGATTCAAGCCCTAATCTTAGCTTTTATTATTCGAGATGTACTCCTTAGCCTTATCTACCCTTTGTCTTGGGCTGTCTGCATTTGCTGCTAACTCTATAAGCTCTTGATAGTATTTTGTTGCAGCCTTGCTGTTGCCAGAGAGCTCCGCTGCATAACCTGCACCATATAAAGCATAGAAACGGTTTGGCGATATTTGAAGACTTTTTTCATATGCAGCAAGTGCTACTTTAGGTTTATCCATCTCTAAGAGCATATCTCCTAGCAGATCCCTCGCAGGCAGCACTGCACCTGGAGTAACCGGGTGTTTGTCTACAGAGTCTTCAATGTTTGCAGCTTCCTCCATCATGGTGAGAGCTTTTTGCTTATCACCATTTGCGTACTCGATCCATGCGGCTACTGATTTTCTCTGAGCATCTACAATTGTTGACCAGTATTTATCTTTAGTAGCTTCGTATAGAGCATTTAGCTTATCTAAAGATTCTTGAGCAGATTCTAGATTTCCACTTCTGGCAGCGCCAATTCCCTTTGCAAAATAAATTATTGCCTCAAATTGAGGGTGCTTATCCCAAGGAAAACTTTCATGAGTCCTTTCTTCTAAGTTTGCTGCCTCCTCCCAGTTCATGGTCTCAAGCGCATAGCGAGACTGCACACCTGCAATGCCGTAAGCTGAAGCAAAGCTGTCTTGGTAGTTAGCAATTTTATTTACATCACCCAGGACTTCGAGTGCTTTTTTATCCTGACCTTTTTGGAGGTATGAGTAGATTAAATAGTCAGCGGCATGAACGTAGTGAAGCGAGATGGCATCTGGGCCGGACTGTCTTTTAGCAGCGTCTGCTGATCTTAAGTTCCAGCTAATTACCTCAGGCCACATACCCAGTCTAACAAATATGTGGCTAGGCATATGAAGCGCGTGCGGTACGTCAGGGGCCAATTTATCATAGCCTTGTGCAAGTGATACTCCCTTAGAAGCAAGCACCGGGTTGTCATATGCATGAATTGTGTAGTGATAAACTCCAGGGTGCTGTGGAGCAGTTTTTTGAAGCTCTTCTAGCATAGCGCCTGATTCTTGCTGGTGTTTAAACGTTTTATCCGCTTTAGGAGCTGTTGCTAGATGAGAAAGAGCATAAAATGATACCGCATCAGCGTCATCGGGATATGCTTCCATCAATGTCCTTTGACCATCTTCCCAAAGAACTATGCGCTCTGCATGTGGCTTTTCGTGATGGTCAACATAAAACAATTCAATTGCTGATATATAAGCCTGCTCTCTTTTGGTAGGAGGATTTTTCGATTTTGCTGTGTTTACTGCATCTAATCCCTTATCGAGCTCTTCTTCACTAGGCGGAGCCCAAAGCGGGTGAAGCTGCGTCATAGCAATTCCCCAATATGCCATCGCACAATTTGGGTCTTTCTCTGCAATCTGAGCAAACACTTTTTCGGCTTGCCCGTACATCATGTGATGCATAAGAGCCACACCGCGGTTAAAGTCAGCTGCCACAGATTCGTCGCATGAGGTTTCAAACTCTACAACCCCCAGTGAGCCCTCTGCCATTTTAGTATCTTGTGAAAAACTGCTATTGATTGAAAAAAGTAATATAAGAGCTAGAACTACTAGTCGTGATAAGATCATAAAGCACCTCCACATAAGCTTTTTATTTTGTTTGACCCCGTGTCAAAGCCCTACGCCATTTACTATTATAAATAAAAAAAGCTCTTTTTTGGAGTGCTATTTTAGATCTTGTATGTCAATCAGGATATAGGCATTAACTTACGGACAAGCGTCTTCTAAGAATAACAAACCCTACTATTCCCAAAACTAAGGCTAAAGCAATCAGACTCCACTCAGATAATGTTGGAACATTTCGAGACAGCGGACGAAATACCAAGTCCGAAGGATTATTCAGTCCTCCGCTTCCATCCGTCACGAAAACACCTAAGAAGGAACCGGTTGTTCCGTTGTATCTAAGCACTTCATC
>JBCCIH010000151.1 GCA_039028315.1 Thermodesulfobacteriota bacterium
AATTTCATCTACAGATCTAGAAACCACTATGAGCACATGGTGCGAAGCACAGGTTCAGAAAGAAGGCAGTTTAGCTATACCAGCTAGGAAGCTGTATGAAATTGTGAAAGAGCTTCCTGACGGTGAGATCGAAGTAGAGGAGATAGGAAACCACTGGGTTGAGATTAGAAGCTCTTCAGCTCACTTTAAAATTGCGGGGCTTCCAAGCGAAGACTTTCCAATTGTTCCCGAGCTTCACTCAGACAACCTCTTTAGTGTTGAGAGCTTTTTAATTGAGGATATGATTTCAAAGACAATTTTTGCTGTCTCTCCTGACGAACTAAGACGCAATCTGGCAGGGATTTATTTTGAAGAGTCAGCCGATAAAAACTTAAGACTCGTTGCAACAGATGGGCACCGCCTCTCGTTAGTTGAGAAAAAAGTAGACGGAGGGGTTAAGTTTGATAAAGGTTTTGTTGTTCCTAAAAAAGGCGTTGCTGAACTTAGAAAAGTTCTGAGATTATCCGAGACTGTTAAGATTGGAGTTGGGGATAATTTTTTTATGGCAGAGGGGGACAACATAGTACTTATTGCAAGACTCATAGACGCTGACTTTCCAGACTACAAGCAAGTCACACCAGAGGTTACAAAAGTAACAATCACTATTGGAAAGGATGAGCTGTTAAGTGCTTTAAAAAGAGTTTCTATTCTGTCATCTGAGAAAACAAGAAGCGTTAAGCTAAATATTGAGAATAATGAAATGACCCTAGTCTCAGTATCTCCTGAGTTTGGTGAGGCTAAAGAATCTTTAGCACTTGAATACTCTGGAGAGCCTGCCGAACTAGGATTTAATGCCCGCTATTTAATGGATGTGCTTGAAGCGATTACTCAGGAGAAAGTTCAAATAGGACTTATTGATGAGCTAAGCCCTGCTGTGATTAAACCAGACGATGAAGAAGTTTATATGTCAGTTATTATGCCAATGAGAGTTTAGTAGCCATTTGAGTCTTTATGTTAGAGATATTATTTCCCAAGTTATGCAGCTCATGTGCTGACCCCGTTTCAAAAAGTCAGAATATATGCTCTGATTGTTCCGATGATATAAAGTGCATTCAGGACTG
The DNA here is from genome assembly GCA_039028315.1 of Thermodesulfobacteriota bacterium. Lineage (NCBI taxonomy): Bacteria > Pseudomonadati > Thermodesulfobacteriota > Thermodesulfobacteriota bacterium. The sequence continues at coordinate 1,101 of JBCCIH010000151.1, forward strand.
GTCTTATTGCAGTAAATGCGGCGTACCTTTTGGGTTCTATAGCTCTGATAATGAAAACTATTCCCCCGATATCGACCATAGTAATAGAAATCTCTGCTCAAAATGTCTGAAAGATTTTTACAGCTTCAATAGAGCACGTTCGATTGCCATATATGAGGGCAAAGTCAGGGATCTAATAATTAGTTTTAAATATGAGGGTAAATTAAATAGAGTAAATTCTCTTTTGGAGATTTTATTTTCTAATTTTCCTAATGATTTAGATAGTTTTGACACTGTGGTGCCTGTACCACTTCACATTGATAAACTCAGAAAAAGAGAGTACAACCAGTCAGTAATTCTTGCACAATCTGTTGCAAAGTATAAAAGTGTAAGCTGTGATCTATTTGGTCTAAAAAGGATTCGTGACACACGGCCACAAATAGAGATTGCAAATGAAGGCGAGAGAAGAAAAAATGTAAAGGGCGCGTTTTCTGTTTCGGATTCAACCGTTTTCAAGGATAAGTCCGTACTATTAGTAGACGATGTCTTCACCACAGGCTCAACTAGTGATGAGTGCAGTAAAATGTTACTTAAATAAGGAGCTTACAAGGTACAAGTGCTTACACTAACTAGAGCCTGGGCTATGTAATTTTATTTGACTTTGAAGGGCGTTTACTTTAGATTTAAAGTATAAGATTAAGTAGATTACTTAAAAAATCAGGCTTACTATTAATTTTGGCTTACTAAATATTATGTATGGAAGATTTGTCGGACTAGATATAGGATCTAAGAACATTAGGGTATCTCTCATTAAAAGAGGGTTAAGAGATGTTCAGCTCCTGCAAACTATAAGCGTCGAGCGCTCTTCGTCAGAAGTCGGGGATTCAGATTCTATTGCCGAAATCTTCAAAGCCTACTCACTTCCCAAAGGCGATATTGCAGCTTCTATCTCAGAGAACCCCAAATCATTTAGAGTAATAGAATTTCCATTCTCTGATCCAAGGAAAATTGATCAGGTCTACGAGTACGAGCTTGAGAACATATCAACATTTGATCCAAGAGAAAAAGTACACGGATATCACCTTATAAAAAATGGAGCCACTGGAGAAGCTTTAGTATGCGTGTTCGAAAAAGAGCAAGTAGCTGATTTAATCCACTCCTATAATGAGCACGGAATAGACCCAAAGATAATTACCTACTCACCGCTTGCGATGGGGGCATTACAAGAATATGTCTCAAGCGACGGACCGGTTCTGCTAATAGATTTTGGGGACAGCGAAATTAGTTATTCACTTTTTGACGAAAGTGGTATTAGAAGAGTGCGTTCATCAACGAAGACAGTACAAGCATTTTTGAGCAGTCTAGGCACGGGAGAGCTTAAGGATCTAACAATCGGCAGCTCAGACGCAGCAGACATTACTGATCATTTTACTCCTATACTTAGCGAAGTTAAAAAGACCATACAGTTTTTCGAGCTAGAGGTTAAAGAGAGCATAAAAAGCATTGAGATTTCAGGTGAGCTATCAGTAATAAATGGCATAACGGATTATTTGAAAGACTCTCTTAAAAAAGATGTTAGAAAGATATACATACCTGAGATTGGGGCTGATAAATCTGCGCTTTTTGCTAAATCCTATGCACTGGCACTTTATGGAAGCTCGTTTAAAAATGGAAATTTAAATTTTAGGAAAGACCAATTTAAGTACGTAGGGGTTGACCATGAGCTTAGAAAACTGCTTATGGTTCCGGGAATATTGCTGGGGATTTTGATACTCTTTTTTATATATACCTCAGGATCTTCTTACTACGATCTAAAGAAGAATGTAGACGGCATGGAAGCTCAAATAGCCCAGGTTGTGAACAGCACTTTTCCAGATGTTAAATACATTCCAAAGCCTGCAGGCTATATGAAGGCAGAGGTTGCAAAAGTAAGAGAGAAGCTCGATCTTATCCAAGGTGTTCAGAGTGCTCAAACACCTCTTGATGCCTTAAAAGACCTTTCCTCAAGCTTGCCGGAAAGTCTTGCACTTAAGGTAAGTGAGATAAAGTTTGAAAACGCGACCACAATTAGGATTCAGGGCGTTTGCGGGTCCTATCAGGAAGTTGCAGAAATAGAAAAGGCGCTTACAGACTCAGGAATGTTTGAGACTGTTACCAGGAACCAGACTGGTAACGCTGTAAACGGTCAGACAAGATTTGAAATATCAGTCGTACTAAAGGCGCAGGCATAAAATGGATTTAGAAACATTAAAACAAAAGTATAGAGAGTTGATAGAGAAGGCCAGGGAGAAAATCTACACCCTTACTTCAACTCAGAGGGACAGAAGAGCTCTTCTCATAGGCGGATCGGCTATAGTTATCATTGTGCTTTATCTCATATTTCATTCCTATACTTCAGGGACTGCAAATTTAGAGAGACGCTATGCGCAGCTTGAAAATGAGCTTACAGAGGTGAAGATGTTAAAGGCTGAGTACCTAGATTCGAAAAAGCAGATTGCTGAGCTGTCTAGCAAAATCAAGAAGGAAAATGAGGCATTAATATCTGTGGTTGAAAAAATCTTGTTAAAAGAAAATCTGGATAGACAGAATTTTTCAATCAGAGATGTTAACACAAGGTCAAATTCTGAAGAAGATTTTTATGAGGAAAAGAGCGTTGATGTGGAACTGAGTAAAATATCACTCGAAACGCTTGTCGATATTCTATATACGCTTCAAAACAGACCGTCTCTTAAGGTTGGGAACTTGAATATAACGACAAAATTTGATAAAGCTAATTCTATGAAGGTAAAGCTAAGGGTTTCTACGTATGAGTTTAAACAGGTGAGTTAATATGAAAGGTCTTAGGGAAAAAATAAAAAATCTTAAACATATAGTTCCGATATCATACGTGGCATTTTTTATCGCGGCGTTCTTTGTTTTTTTGGCTCTCACATTCCCGGGAGATGTTGTAAAAAGCAGGGTTATTTCAGAGATACAAAACAGCACTCCTTATAATGTAGAGATTCAAACTGCGGATATATCTGTGCCTTTTAACATTAACCTTAAAGGCGTTACTATTCATAAATCTAGAACACAGTCCATTGAGCTAGATAGCGTATCAGTAAAACCTTCTATTTTCTCAGTATTCTCAGACACGCCCAACGTTCCTTTCACAGCTAAGTTGCACGGTGGACAGGTTGTCGGATCAATTAAAATAAATAAATCAAACGGCAAAATACACGAATTAAAAGCTGACATAAAAAATGTAAGGGTAAACGAAATCCCTAACCTGCTATCTAAAAGCGGAAACTCTGAAATAGCAATTCACGGACAGCTCATGGGAGAGTTAGATGTAGTCTTCGAACCTGCTCCACAAGGGGATTTTAACTTTGTAGTGCACGGGCTTGCGTTTGATAACCTAAAAGTAAAGGGAATGAAGCTTCCATCACTTTCTAACCTAACATCGAACTTTAACGGAAATATAGCAAACGAGCTTACAAATATTGATGAACTCAGCATCACAGGCGACGGCATCGATATTCAGATTGCTGGAACTGCGCCACTTCTTTGGGAAACCTCGCAGGGCGGAATTTTGGATCTAGGCTACAGGGTCGAGATCACTGACAACGATCTGGCAAAATATAAAACTTTCCTCTCACCATATTTAGCTAAGCACCGTGACGGTAGTCTGGGCGGTAAGATAATGGGCACCGTTACTAATCCAAGGTTTGAAAAAGATTCCGTTAAGATCAGATAAGCACTCAGGAATAAATACCAATGAACGAAAAAGAGTTTGAGGAGCAACTATTAAGTGAGGGTTTCTCAGGTATTTTCGTTCACCGTGACTCACCAAACGCGTTCTATCCCGAACACACGCATTCAGGTATTACGGCTCATATAGTCTTGGAAGGAGAGATTAGCGTAACCTCTGAAGGAAATACCACTAATTATGGACCCGGACAAAGATTCGATGTTCCGGCAGGAGAGGTGCATAGTGCTCAAATTGGACCTAGCGGATGTCTTTATATGATAGGCGAAAAATAGCCAATACTTAAGGTCTCCTATTCCAAATAAATAGCAAGTTTTACCTCAGGCTTTGTGCTATTCTATTGTCAGGGGTGAAATTATGAAACATAGATTCATTTTCAAACTAGCAGCGGTTAGTTTAGTCGTTTTTATTTTTTCAAGTCCCGTCTTAATGGCTGATAGCCAGGACTCACTTAAAGAGATGGAAATAAAAGGCATAGCCTTTGATAAAAACTTGCAAACTCCGGTGGTCTTTTTAACAGATTTAGGTCAAAATAAGATTCTTCCAATATGGATTGGAATTTGCGAGGCCAGATCAATTGAGCTTAGCCTATCTGATGTGCTCCCGCCAAGGCCACTTACATATGACTTCATAGCCGCTATGGTTCGGACAATGAATGCAAAAGTGGAGCGTATTGTTGTAGTGGATCTAAGAGACGAAGTGTTCTACGCACAGGTCGAATTAACTGTTGACGGAAAGATCTCTAAAATTGACGCCCGTCCAAGTGACGCCATTGCACTTGCTGCAAGAGTGAATGCCCCTATATTTGTTAAGCAAAGTGTAATAGACAAGGCGGCCCTTTTAGACCCCAATCTGGAAAAACGGGGTCTCTAGTTTAGTAGGAGGATCTTCAAAATTATTCGATATTTGTTTTCCCTCTCTAATGGGGTTAAGATCTGAGATATCTCAGATTGGAGGGAAAGTAATTCCTAAGAGCGGCACTACTATTTTTCTATATATAGCAGTATCCATAGCTTCTCTGGGTGGATTGATTTATGGATACGATCTTGCAGGTATAGCTGGAGCTATACTGTTCATTAAAAAGGAGTTTAGCCTCTCTCCTTTTTCCCAAGAGCTCATACTAAGCTCTGTTCTATTTGGCGCAATGATAGGGGCAGCGCTCGGCGGTAAACTCACAGATAAGCTTGGGCGCAGGAAGATTCTGATTATAAGCGCCGTGATTTCATTTGTTGGTGTTCTTGGCACAGTGCTGGCAAACGGCATATTGATGCTGATTATTGCACGAATAGTTGTAGGAGCCGCGTTTGGCATACTTTCTTTTGCGGTCCCACTTTACATCTCAGAGAT
>JBCCIH010000152.1 GCA_039028315.1 Thermodesulfobacteriota bacterium
GCATCAGCTGAGTCAAGAGGGGCAAATCCAGTGAGGCCCGCAATTGTATTCATACACGGCGGCGCTTGGTTAGCAGGAGATAAAGAGGATGTGCTCGATGAGCCCGTTATCCTTGATGCAGCAGAGCAGGCTGGATTTCATCTTATCTCAGTTGGCTATCGTTTGGCCGGAATAGCTCCTGATACCGCTCCTTGGCCCGCGCAGATTCATGATGTTAATGCAGCGATCAGATGGATAAAACAAAACGCTGCTATGCTCGATGTAGATCCTGAAAGACTTGTTTTAGTCGGCGGATCTGCGGGAGCTCATATAGCCGCAGCCGCAGCTTATGGGTCTGATGTGAATGAGCTGCAGGGTCCAGAGAACCTGGTACCCCCAACACAGACCGATGTCGCTTTGGCGTTTCTAATCTTCGGCGCATATGATATGAATATGATTTCACAGGACGGTTTTGATCTTGTGGATGACGGGACTTGCAATGTTTTAGACCTTGTCGGAATTACTGCAGTTGTAGTTCTTCTTGATTGCGGTTTTTCTCTTGAAGTAGATCCTCTTGCGGGATGCAGCCAAGATGCATTAGATTCTGCAAGCCCTGTTATGAATGTGGATAGCTCAGATCCTCCGTCCTATCTTGTCCACGGACGAGATGACTGTGTTGTTCCATATCTTCAAACGGTCGGTATGGAGTCTGCATTGAATATTGCTGGTGTGACAAACGAGACTATGATCGTGGCGGACGGTGTACACGATTCGATGTCATTGATGCTTGATGTTGAGGGGATCCTAGAGTTTATTGACGATAATATGGAGCCATAGTTCTCAAGTATCCTATTAAGAATTATTAATTTCCCGGGCGCACGTGCAGTGCGCCCAATTCCAAGGTATATTATTGTTTTGCAGTAAATTTCTCGCCCATTAGGGATGGTGTGATTTTTTCAGATGAAATCAGGATTTTCTAAAAGCTTATTTACAGCTCTAATTTTATCTATAATTGCGGTTATGATAGCGGGCTGTGAGTGGATGGGAGACTCTCAAAAGAGTTTTGAGTCCGTTGCCACAGAAGATGTTATCTCAAGCTCAAGGCTATCTGAACCACTGGAGTATACATATGTTGCGGACGGTCATGAGCGTCAGAAGCTTGATTTCTATGCATATGAAGAAAAGTCCGAAGTGGCTAGACCTACGCTTATCTGGATTCACGGCGGAGCTTGGATTGCCGGGGATAAAAGAAAGATTGACCCTCTTGCCTACCGCATAGCAGGGCTTGGGAAATATAACCTCATATCAATAAACTACCGGCTTGCAAACGACACTCAGGCTCCATGGCCAGAGATTATTTATGACGTAAACGCGGCCGTAAGATGGGCCAAATCAAACGCAGCTAAGCTCGGAATAGATCCGGACAAATTAATCATTGCCGGAGAGTCGGCAGGTGCACACCTAGCGGCTATGTCCGCTTTTGCTGCAGATGCAGATGAGCTTAGGGGTGATCAAAACCCAGGTCCTACGACTGATGTAAGAGCGGCGATATTGTTCTATGGCGCTTATAACATGAGCAGCCTTGCGGTGCAGAAAAATAGCGCTGTTAAGTCAGGCATGTGTGATGAGCCTCAGTACTCAAGCCCGATTTTAGAACTTCTGGACTGCTCTGAAACCCATGACGAAAGATACAACATCGACAGCTGTGACCTTAAAAAAGTAAGGGCGGCTGATCCATGTGCATACGTAACAAAAAAGGCCCCTCCTGTCTACATCGCCCACGGCGAGAAAGACTGCATCGTTCCCTGGGGACAGAGTAAGGCGCTTCACGATGAGCTTAATGACGCCGGGGTTAAAAACGTGTTTATCTCAGTTGAGGACGGGCAGCATAACATTAACTCTTTAGGCATAGAGCCAAGAAACGTTGTAGCGTTTATACAAGAAAGCCTAGTTGAAGAGAAAGAAAGCGTCTCTGATGCTGATCAGCCCTCAGCACCTACAAAGAATTAAGCGGGAAGGCCCCGCAGCCAACTATTTTCCACAAAACAAAAAGTTATGAAAATTATGTTAGCGGACTTTGTCCGTATCCTGTAAAATAAGAGATAGGTGGATGTAAATATAAGACTAAAGGAAGTTGTACAATGGATTTAAGAATTAAACATGTCTCGGGGCTCGGCTTTACCCCTGGGAGTTATGTGACAATAAAAAGATCAGGCGAGCAGCTAGTATTTCAAGGAGTTCAAGGCAAAGAATCTGTCTCCGGATTTAAAGGCGTAAATGAGGCTAAGGTTGAGAAAGTTGAGATTCAGAAAAAGATTCATATTGCCGATATTGTCAGCATAAAGCTAAACCCAAATGTCGAATCCTCAAGTGACTACGGCACGGTGGTCAAAACCTTTATCATCCTCACAATCCGCCACGATTCAGGCGTGATCTATGATGCGCTTTTGGCGGGGGATGAAATTAAGCGCATAACCCCAGCTTATAACGAATTTATTGCAATGATCACAGGCGGATAAAAATTCTGTAATATTTCTCACTTATTAATGTTAAGCTCTATGTGCGATGCTGGTTAATATTTTAATTCTCATTTATCTCGCTGCCGCATGGGGCGGAGCATTTTCTCTCCTAAAATACAATTTAAGAACTATCGGTCCTGTAACAGAAATGGCGGCAAGGGCTATTGTTGCTTTTGTTGCACTACTGATTTTATGCCTAATATTAAAAAAGGATTTAAGGTCCGGGATAAAGAACTGGCCAGGCTATTTGGTGTTTGCGCTGCTAGGGATTGTGCAGCTATGGCTGGCTGATGCCTATGGACTAAAGTACATTTCATCAGGGCTTGCGTCTGTCATGGTCAGTGTTGCCCCTCTCACAACTTTTGTTATCACAGCAGTAGTTCTGCGTGATGATAAGATAACTCTCTCAAATGTCACCGGTCTTCTTTTAGGGCTGGTGGGATTGGTCTTGGTAATAGGTGTCGACAACATAGTTTCAGGCGGCGCAGAGCTCCTTGGAGTTGCTCTTGTTGTGGGCGGTTTTATGCTATTTGCGCTAAACGGCGTTTTAGCTCCAAGGCTGGTTAAACGCGCAGACCCTATTATTGCGACTACGTACTACATCGGTATGAGCACTGTTATACTTATCGTGCTTGCTTTCATTATCGAGGCCCCTTTGCAGATGAAGTGGGGGCTAGATAATATCGCAGTTGAGATTATTGTCGGCTTAATCCCCACAGCAGGCGGTTTTGTAGGGTTCTACTATATGATTAAGCATGCCGGGCCGCTTTTTGCCTCGACCACTTTTTACCTTATGCCAATTTTTGGAATGCTTTTTGCTGTTGTTTATATGGGAGAAAAAACTAATATGCTTCAGATGGTAGGTATTGGTGTTGTGATCTTAGGGCTTTATCTAATAAATAGAAATAAAATGAAGGAATCTTAATTTGATTAAGAACTTACTCGCGCTCATATATGTCTCAGTCGCATGGGGATCAGCGTTTGTACTGATCAAATACACCGAGCAGACAATTGGGCCTCTCAGCGTTCAAGCGGGCAGATGCACTATCGGTTTTTTAGCGCTACTTATAATCTCTCTGGTTTTGAGGCGAGACTTAGTAGGCCATGCAAAAAACTGGTTTGCCTGGCTTGTCTTTGCAGTGCTGGGCATTGTTTTGATGTGGGTCGCAGTTGGATTAGGAGAGGAATATATTACCGCAGGTCTCACATCAGTTATGGTCACAGTAGCGCCCCTTGTCACATTCATTATTACTGTGTTTTTTCTCAGAACGGAGCGATTTAGCGTAATTGGTGTAATAGGTCTTTTGGTTGGAGCTCTGGGGCTCGTATTTGTGGTAGGTCTAAAAAACATTCTAGGCGGAAGCTCTGTATTAATAGGAGCTCTTCTAATTGCCTCAGGATATACATTGTTTGCAATAAACGGCATAATTGCGCCCATGCTTGCTCAAAACGCGGATCCTTTAGCAGCAAGTGTTTACTACACAGGCTTTGCAACTGTAATGCTTTGGATAATCACATTCATCTTCGGAGACCCTACGAGTATAAAACTGACCACGGGCAATATCACAGCGGAGCTCATAATGGGAGTTTTCAGTTTTGCTAGCGGATTCGTAGTTTATTATTGGCTTCTGAATCGCGCCGGGCCGTTTTTCTCCTCTATGACATTTTATTTGATTCCGATTGTGGGAATCTTGGGCGGATTCCTGGTTTTAAGTGAAAGTATCAGGATTTCCCAAGTAGTTGGTATGATGATTGTCTTTCTTGGCGTTTATCTGATAAATAGAGTAAAGTTCAAACAAGGCTAAAGATGGTATTAAATGTAACAGTTCTGATGTTTGTGGCGGCGTTTTGGGCATTTACATTTATCTTCCTAAAGATAGAAGAGCGCACGATTACGCCTATCACAATTATGTTCGGGCGCTCCATAATAGCCTTTGTGTTTTTATTCATCGTAGCGCTTATTCTAAGAAAAGACCTTTTAGCCCATGTTAAAGATGCTTGGAAGTTTTTTACCTTTGCGCTTCTGGGAATATCTGCCCTTTGGATTAGTCTTGCCTTTGGCCAGGAGCACGTAAGCGCTGGGGTTGCATCAGTTATCGTCACAACAACACCTCTTCTCACATTTGTAATTCTGGTACTAATCTTAAAAGAAGAGCATTTTAGTTTTCAAGGCCTACTTGGCCTATTAATTGGAGTAGCGGGAATTGTTCTCGTAATAGGCATAAGCAAAATTATGGGCGGCGGATCAACCTTAAAAGGCGTGCTCCTAATATTCGGCGGCTTTGTATGTTTCACAATAAACGGCATCTTGGTTGCTAAATTGGCAAAGACAATAGACCCTGTTATTACATCTACCTGGTTTCTGTTCTTCGCCTCCATTATCCTTGGCGCTCTCGCGTTTATATTTGAGAGCCCGATGTCGCTCCCTTGGACTGGGGAGACCATTGCCGCAGAGCTTGCGCTTGGACTGATTTGCACTGGCCTAGGCTATTTTGGCTACTACTTCATTATCTACAGAGAGGGGGCATATTTCTCCTCATTCATTTTCTACTTCATCCCGGTGTTCGGACTTTTGGCCGGGCATCTCGTTTTAAACGAAAAAGTGGTATTATCTCAAATTATAGGTGTTATTATGATTGTCGGCGGCGTATATCTTGTAAACCGGGCTAAGCTCAAGGGAGGATGATTCTAAAAGCTCCATGGTCAAATCAACCTTACTCATGCTCTACATTGCTCTTGTATGGGCGAGTGCAATTCTCTTTGTAAAAACTGAAGAATCTACAGTTCCGCCCTTAACTATTATGGCAGGCAGAGCGATTTTTGCCTTTCTCACCATGTACGTTATCGCCCTTGCGACTCGCACAAAGATGACGGGTCTCTTAAACTACATGCCCAAGTTTATATTCCTCTCGCTCATAGGAATTGTGATTGTGTGGGCCGGGCTCGCATTCGGCCAAGAGTATCTATCCGTAGGCCTCGCGTCAGTGCTCGTTACCGTAACACCTCTTTCAACGTTTATTCTTCTCGTATTCATCCTAAGAATGGAGCCGTTTAAATTAAGCGGCGTAGGCGGATTACTCTTAGGCCTCGTGGGCCTTGTGCTTGTGATTGGTCTTCACAGAATACTAGCCGGCGGCTCAACTCTGCTTGGCGTTTTCTACATCGGCGGCGCGTTCATACTCCTTGCCATAAACGGCATTTTGATAATGAAGTGGCTGCGTGATATAAACCCAATTATCACCACAATGTATCTGATCATGTTCGGCGCAATATTTTTGACCGCACTGGCATTTATCTTCGAGAGCCCTGAGCAGGTGCCTTGGACAAGAGACACAATCCTAAGCGAGCTTGTGCTTGCAATAATATGCACCGCGAGCAGTTACTTTGGCTACTTCTACCTGATCAAAAGCGCCGGGGCGTTCTTTGCCTCGTTTATATTCTACTTCCTTCCGATATTCGGCCTTTTAGAAGGGCGCATCTTCAGAGCTGAGCCAATCACCATACTCCAAGTGGTCGGCGTCGCCCTTGTTTTTCTTGGAATTTATATTATAAATAGAGAAAAGTTTAAAAAAGGCTGACATGCTCACAAACGTTCTAGTTTTAATTGGAGTCTCAACTGTTTTTACGTTCACATTCGTGTTCTTAAAAATTGAAGAGAA
>JBCCIH010000153.1 GCA_039028315.1 Thermodesulfobacteriota bacterium
AGCCTCTATAGGAAAGGCCTGGTTTTTCGCCCAAGTAGCATCATTTTTCTTTTTGGCTCTTGCTGTCACTGAAACCTTTGGAAAACGCCGGCCGCTAGTAATTGGAATTCTCTTAGGACTTTCTTTTTGGTGCAGGCTTCCCGTAGTGCTTTCTCTTCCATTTTTTCTGATAATGCTCTCTGATATGTGGTTTAATAACGATAAAACCATAAGCATATACAAGAGGATAAACTTAAGGCCTCTTATCCTTCTGGGGCTCGGAGTTGGGATATTTGTTCTTCTTAACTTTTTATACAACTACGTCAGGTTTGATACTATTTCTAACATCGCCTATACAATCCAAGCTAAAGAAGAGCCTTGGTTCTATCCAAAGGGGCTGTTTCATATTTCTTATATTCCAAAACACCTGTATATCTTTTTCTTAAAACCGCCTCTGTTTTCATCTGAAGTTCCTTATGTACTGCCCTCTATGGAAGGTATGTCCATTCTTATAACAACCCCAGCAGTGATATATGTGCTTTTTGCCGGGATTAGAAACAGAACAGCTATTGCCTGCTGGACAGCTATTATCCCAGTTGCGCTGGTTTCCTTTGCCCACGGAGGCTATGGGTGGATTCAGTTCGGCTACCGTTTTGCGCTTGATTTTTACCCTTTCTTGCTGGTTTTAATAGCCCTAGGAATAAGATCTCAACTAAAGCCAAATTCTGATTTAAGATGGCACCATAAGACGCTAATAATTTTGAGCATATTGATCAATTTTTTGGGAGTTTTATGGATTAACAAATTTGAGTGGTTTGAAATATGGGGTTAGGCAGTATAAATGATGAATCAACACACACAATCACGTAAACTGGTCGCTCTTATTAGTCTGGCAGTTTTTGCAATAACATTCATAATTTACTATCTCACTAAAGAAGAATCCAATCCTTATAACAGTTTTGTTTTGCTGGCAGATGCTTTTTTGCACGGAAGACTTTATCTAATTGAAGACGCCACATGGCTAGAGCTCATACATGTTGGAGATAAACATTTTGTTGTACCTCCTCCAATGCCGGCAATTCTTAGCCTTCCAGCTGTTGCAATTTGGGGAGCTCAGACAAGCCAGATGGTTATATCTATTTTCTTTGGCAGCATTAACGTAGCTTTGGCATACTTAGCTGCTAGACAACTTACCAAATCTGTAAGTGTTCAAATTTGGACTACCGCGATGTTTGGATTTGGAACAATACACTGGTGGGTTGCAACGTCTGGAAGTGTGTGGACCTTCTCACAAACCATCTCTGTGACTTTTTTATTTATTGCAATACTTCTAACACTTCATCATCGAAATTCTTTTCTGATTGGTCTGTCATTGGGTGCTTCTTACTGGTGCCGACTTACAACAGTTTTGTCACTGCCGTTTTTTCTAATCTATACATATGACAGATGGTATAAACCTTTTAATCTTCGCAGCTTATTTAGCAGATTAAATATTAGATTCCTTTTTTTCCTAGGTCTCGGGATAGCAATATTTATAATTCTTAACGGCCTTTATAACTTTGCGAGGTTTGGAACGCCATTTGATGTTTCGTACTACTTAATTCCTGAAATATTTGATGAGCCTTGGTATCAAAAAGGCATATTTGATATCACTTATATCCCCCGACACTTAAACATAATATTCGCCAAGTTTCCCGCATTTATAGATGAATATCCATACATGATCCCAAATTGGCATGGGCTTGCTATATGGATCACAACCCCGGCATTTATTTATGCTTTTAGATCGGGAATAAGAAACAAATTATCCTTGGGCTGCTGGGTTTCAATATTGTTAATAGCGCTTATTAATTTTTCGCACGGCACATGGGGATTTGTCCAATTTGGATATAGATTTGCCGTCGATTTTTATCCTTTCCTATTTTTACTTACAGTCCGGGGTATTGGAGAGCAGATAAGGTGGCACCATAAAGTGCTAATAATATTTGGAATTTTAGTAAACCTCTGGGGAGTTTTATTAATACAAGAATATGGCTGGATAGAATTAGGCGAGATGTTTGATCGTTAATTTTTAAACACGAGAAATTTATATCCCAAAAAGTTCCATATTATCACTAGAACTATTGAAGCAAAAGCGGCAATGTTAGCCCAAATAATTGGTGAGATACCACCAATCGGCTGAACGAAATTCACTAAGAATGAAGCAACTGAAACGTTTATCACAAAACCTATTCCGGCTACAACAATAAATTTTAGAAACTGCTTTCCAATATCATCTGTCCCACCGCCGTCAAAAGTCCAAAATTTGTTCCACAAATAGCTGTTTACAACAGCGCAAACAAATGAGATTCCTTTAAAAGCCGAGAACATAAACCCTTTTTCTACTCCGCTAGTTAGGATGAGCAAGTTTAAAACACCAAAGTCTATAGCAGTGTTTGAAACACCTATTGGAATGAATTTCCCGAATTGAAAAAAAATGTGTTTTCTCTTACCCAGGATTGATGCAACATAAACCCAGAGCAACAACAGTGATGGAATAACAATAACAATTATGATCCAAATGAGTAATGGTTCAAAGCTTGGTAGAAACGAAAAACCGCCAGACACATTTAGAAGTGAAATAATGAATGCGGAAATTATAAGGCCTAAAATTATTGGGCTAATTATATCAATTTTTTTCATTATAATATTCGGCCAGTTTTATAGAATTAATTTTCTCAGGGTGTGCTCTAATTTGTTTTCTAAGTAATTATAAATAGCAATTATCTCCAGGAACTAAACCAAAGATAGCTGTCTACGGCTCCCGGCGCAAGGGGTGCGCCCGAAACAACCGGGTAGAAGTAGTAAAACGTTCCTGCGGCAATAAGTATATAAACTGCAACTGCTATCTTTCCTAATTTTGATCTGTTCCATACGATGTTCAGGAAATAAGAGCTGATTATAAGCAAAAACAACAGGGAAGGCAGAAAATGATATAAGAATGTTATCTTCCTTGGTGATAGCGCCCATGGAAGCCAAAAAGCAAAGAAACTAGCTAAAACAAAAATAAGTCCTAAGGACTCTTTTCTAACTGCCTGAATAACTCCTATAATTACAAATGCACACCCAGTCCACCAGATAAAAGGATTGCCCATAGCATAGATGTGTGAGTGCATGCCACCCAAATCCTCAAAATGAAAATAGACCGGCTTTAGCATAAGAGGCCATGTCCACCACTGTGAAAAATATGGGTGATTATCAGTAACACCTCCATGATAACCAAACATACTGCTCTGAAGATTAACGAAATCGCTTATAGAATTGCCGAAATAGAAAAACGGTATATATGTAGCCATGTAGACCAATAAAGGAACTACCCCGAATGCCACTATCATCCTTGGGAAGAGATTTAGTAGGGATTTAACATATGAGCTTCCTTGTGAGTTTGTACTATATACCTCAAAATAATACAAAAGGAAGAACGAAACGCCTGCTAAAAACTCTGTTACATATACGCCGCTCCATTTCACCGACATAGTGGCACCGCAAAATGCCCCTGTTAAAAGTAAGTAAATTGTTTTTCTAGACCTTGCAAATTTAACAACGAATAAAGAGGCTAATAATACAAAATTCGCAATGAATATATCGACCATAGTAATACGGCTTAGAACAAATATAAATGATTCTAGAGAGTAAAGTAGAGCTGCTATTAATCCCACGCGATCATCAAATATGTTTCGTGCCAAAAGGAAAATTAAAAGTGTTCCTAGAGTTCCAAAAAATGCCTGACTAATCCGCCAGCCAAACGTATTGTCTCCAAACAAGACTATACCAATTGCGCTTATTTCCTTTCCTAGCGGTGGATGTGTCCACTCATATGCCATATCAGGCGGCGCTTTTACCTCGGAGGTAGGAATCTGCCACCCATACTGGTTTCCTTTTGCCATTTCCTGGGCTGTAAAGGCGAAGTAGACCTCATCAAAGTAATAACTCTGGGGAAATTCAAGATTATAAAATTTAACCCCAAAGCTAAAGAGAATAATTAAAAAAAGTGATAGCCAAATCTTATTTGATATCAGTAAGTTTTTTAATGCCATTATAAACTCATATATGTAATTATCACGAACTATCTAAACTCTGTTTTTTTAAAGTATTGTAGACAAAATTTATAAATACTATTCCAAAAGCCAGTGCGTACAACCCGAACATAATTGGTATTAGTATCTTTTGTACATTTCCCGGCACCGCGCTGTACTCTGAATTTAGCTGTAGGTACGAATAAACCATATTACATGCATAAACTCCGGACACAATAGCATATAAATAGGGAAATATCCATGTACGGAACATTATTAGTGTAAAGAATGCAAACGCTGGAAGAAGGTGTCTTTCATGTGCTCTAGTCACAAAGAGGAAAAGAGAAAACAAAATCAGCGTCACTGCTTGGAATATTAGGTACTGATACTCTTTATTGTTTTTATTGGATTTAATTCTATATCTAAAGAGGCACACAAAGATAATAAAATAAAAAGCTGCAAAGATAGTTGTTCCCCAATGTCTATAGCTTAAACCTAAAAACTGGGTTCCGTCATTTTGCCACATTGCAAAAACTCCCCAGAAATTAAAAGTGTTCAGGGACGCATATTCATATTGCCCATAGGCTGAATTAAACCTTTGTATTATAAGTTCAATCGGCCCTGTGAAGATATAAAATATAGAATCGAACTTATCCCAGATAAATGGGAGCGCAACAATCGTGCAAGTGAGAATAACTACTGCGACTATTTTTATGCCTGGAATAAAATTGTTTATTCTCCATCTATTTTGTGGATTGAAAAACGGCTTTAAAGCTATGAAACCCACTATTGGGAAAAGCACGATAGTTTGTGGCTTTATCATAAATGCAAGAGCTGCAAATAGACCACAGAGCATATAATGTCGTCTAAGGGCTAGTACGATTGATAGCAAAATAGGAAAAGCATGGAATGAGTCAACCTGACCCCATAGTGTGGAATTAGATAAAACAGCAGGGTTAAAGAAATATACAACTGCGGCTATAATTGCGAGCCTTGTGTTAGCTATTGGCCTTAAAACAATAAAGATCAAAATCGAGATCCCTAAGTCAGCAAGATTAGCAGGGAGTTTAAAAAGAACATACTCAGAAAGCCAAGGAGCCCAAGAACTAAGCTCTGTCATAAACCATAGAACATAGAGATAACCGGGCATATAGTCACACCAGTAGTTATCATAGAAATTTGTAAAACCTACTTTTTCTAGACCCAGTCCCCAGCCAATCCATGTGCGGAAGTCTCCCTCATATGCCACCAAAGTGCCAAGATAAATCCTTAACAATAAACCAAGAAAAAGTATTATTGATAACCAAAGGTATGGATTTTTGGATTGATTAGATCTATTATCAGCGGCGAAGTTCATCTCTAAGCTTCCATGACTCTTTGAACATTCTTAGAATTACACTTAAATTTGCTCCGGACTGAGTTCCATACTGTCTTGGGAAATGTCTGACAGGCACTTCTTCAAATACAAAACCATTTCTTTTCAACTTGAGTAAAAACTCGGCGCTAAAAAGGGCTCCTCCAGATTTAATAGGAGCTATGTCACGGTAGGCTTTTGTCGGAAAGACTTTAAAAGCACAGTCCATATCTTTTACATTTAGACCAAACATTAAATGTATATACTGTGCATACATCCATGCGTTTAATGATCTGATCGGAGAATCCGCTCTGTCCTCTCTGAAACCAATGACAACTTTTTGCGGGTCAACTAACGGAAGCAGTCTGTCTAAATCCACGATATCAAACTGCCCATCACTGTCCATGAAAAATATAAAATCACACTTAGCTTCATCAAAACCGCTTCTAAGCGCTGAGCCGTATCCCTTGTTGACTTCGTGGTTTACAAGAACGACATTTGAATTTTGAGAGCAAAGCTCCTCGACAATCTCTTTGGTATTATCTTGGGACCCGTCATTTACCACAATCACTTCGTATGATGAGACATTCTTCTCTAGATATTGAGTGCAGCTTTCTACAGTATTCTTAATATTTTCAGCTTCATTATGCGCAGGCAAAACTGCTGATAGTGATATATTTTGCATTTTTATTCCAATAAGTACGTATATTTACAGAATTATTCAGATGCTGTATAAGAGGGAATTATATCACACTTTA
>JBCCIH010000154.1 GCA_039028315.1 Thermodesulfobacteriota bacterium
AGCAGCCACCCAAACTCCAGGGCTCATAAGAGCGCTGAAATCAGGCGACCACAAAAAGTTTAGACCTTCAAGAGCGGTACCATTTGGAGTTTCTAATGTTAGAACTCTTACAAATAGAATAAGAGCCATGACAAATAGAGCGGGAAGAGCTATTTTGGCAAACGCTTCAATACCCCTTGATACCCCTCTTAGGAGTATCACTAAGTTGATTATTACAGTTACTATAAAAGCGCCGTAGGCCATTATAGATGGCGATAAGAAGTTTCCATCACCAGCGCCTATATAATTGCCCAGAAAACTGCTGTATGGCTTTAGGGTTTCTTCGTGGTTACCTGTTATATCAACAATGTCTGGACTACTTCCCAAAAGAAAGTGAAGTGAATACCCAAGTGTCCATGATTCAATATAGACGTAATAAATAACTACCACTAGAGGCACCCAAATACCCAGAACACCCAAAAATCGAGATACCGGACTCTTCCAAAACAGGTTAAAAATAGCAGGCGCAGTCCCGTGCCCCCTTGCTCCTCCAAATCGACCGATTGACCATTCTGTCCACATAAGAGGTATACCGATTAGAAAAAAAGCAATAATATATGGAACCATAAAGGCCCCGCCGCCGTTTTCCGCTGCCTGCACAGGGAATCTTAAAAAATTACCAAGTCCAATAGCTCCACCGGCAACTGCAAGTATAAGCCCGGTTCTTGATTTCCAGGATTCTCTTTTCTTTGGTGATTTATTTTCCATTGGACAAATCCCTGAATTAAGTACCTTATTTTAAGTAATTTATATTTTTAAGCAAGATCGATAATGGCCGTGAAATAGCATATAAACAATAGTAATGATTATCATATCAACAAATCGCCCTTGACAAACAATTTTATATACTTATCTTAATACACCTTCGGTTTTGAGATAATAAACCGAAGAATTACTTGCGGGGGAGACAAAATTTAGAAATGCATCCCTCATAAATAAGATTTTTATGAGTAATTAGAGCAGGTTGTGATAGCACTAAGTATATTCACATTAACAATACTAAGGAGACTCTAATACTACGATGGCTACTGCAAAAAAAGCTACCAAGAAAAAAAGCACGAAAAAGACAAGAAAAACATGGCGTGATGATATTAAAGTCATGCTGCTGCAAATGAGGAAAGAACTCCTTCAAGAAGTGTCTCAGTCAATGAAGGCAGAGTCTGATCATCTAAAACATGATATAGGCGACTTTTATGATCATGCCTCAAGTGACAGAGATAGAGAGCTAGCTCTTATGCTTGCAGACAGGGAGAGGGAAAAACTCACCTACGTTGACGATGCTCTAAAAAGACTAGAGAATGGCACCTATGGGATTTGCGAGGCCTGTGATGAAGATATAGACAAAGAACGGCTTATGGCTATGCCTTTCACCAAACTATGTCTTGAATGTCAGGAAGACCTTGAAAGGGGTTAATCCGACTTAATTAATTCAGACAATCCAACGATATAAGGCTCTTTCACGGCTTTCGTTTCCGTGATAATAGAGCTGACATTAGCATTAGGTGTTATGTCAAACGCAGGATTATATACATTCACATCAGGAGCAATCTTTTTGCCCTGAACGTGTGTTACTTCGTCTGTGCTCCGCTCCTCAATTGGAATTGATGCACCGTCTGGACATTCAAAATCTATAGTCGAAATTGGAGCTGCAACATAGAAAGGTATCCCATGAGACTTGGCCAGCACTGAAATGGAGTAGGTTCCGATCTTGTTTGCAACGTCGCCGTTTTTTGCAATTCTATCAGCCCCTACAACCACCGCGTCTACCATGCCTTTACTCATTATGTGGCCAACCATATTATCAGTTATTAAAGAGACCGGAATGCCGTCCTTATCAAGCTCCCATGCCGTAAGTCTGGCTCCTTGGAGAAATGGCCTTGTTTCCGTGGCGATTACTTTTATATTCTTCCCTGCTTCCTCAGCCCCCCTGATTACTCCAAGTGCGGTGCCGTAGCCTGCCGTGGCAAGTGCTCCCGCGTTACAGTGCGTAAGAACTACAGAATTATCAGGGATGAGCTCAGCTCCTACTCTGCCAATACTTCTGCACGTATTTACGTCCTCATCAAGCATCACCATAGCTTCTTTGATGAGACGCTCTTTCATCTGAGCTACATTCTTAGTCTCTCCAGAATTTAGTACACGCAGCATTCTCTTACCTGCCCAAAACAGGTTCACCGCAGTAGGCCTAGTAGCTAGAATAACATCTGTAATCTTATTAACTTCACCAACAAAGCTATCCCAATCCTGGGTATCTACATTATTTGCACCGAGCGCAATACCCATCGCTGCTGCAACACCAATAGCCGGGGCTCCTCTGATTATCATAGTTTTAATAGCTTGTGCAACTTCCTCATAGGTATTAAATTCTAGATATATTTCCTCATTAGGAAGCCTTGTTTGGTCTATCATAACTACTTTATTATCTTTCCAATCTATGGTTTTAAACGAAGACATTCAATTCCCCTTATATATGAACTAATTCAATTTAGAGTTTACTTTAGAGCTGCTTTTTATCAATTGTGAGCAAATTCGAGCGCTACCCAGTCGCCTTCCCTGTGTTCTTTGGTAAGCTTAAGACCAGCTTTATGAAGCCCTCTAACGGCCTCATCTCGCCTTGTATGCGGTATTCCAGATATTACCAAGGTGCCCTGTTGAGCTAATCTTGATTTTAAGTCCTCTTTCATAGCCAATATAGGCTCTATGTATACATTTGCAACGATTAAATCATACTCTCCTTTAACACTAGAGAGATATCCGCAAAAAAACTTAATTTTATCCTCTACATTATTTTTTCTGGCATTTTTTCTTGATTCTGATATTGCAATGGGATCGGTGTCAAAACCTACTACATCTTCTATTCCGAATTTATAAGCACATATGCTTAGTATTGCACTGCCGCATCCTATATCTAAAGCATTTTGTACTTCTCTTTGTGAAACTATCTCTTCTATAGCGCCCACACAGAGTCTGGTTGTCTCATGATGCCCGGTACCAAAAGCAAGTGAAGGGTTAATCTCAACAACTATCTCACCCTCAGATGGGTTATGATCCTCCCATGGAGGCCTTATTATGACTCGATTTCCGGCCCTTATTTTCTTAAGCACACTCTTCCACACTTGCCAACTGGATTGATCTATGTGCTCCGCAGTAAAACTGCCAATCTGTACATCTGGAAGGCTATCTTTTAGAACCTTTGAGTATTGCTCTAGATTTGACACAACATCTGCAATGTCTATTTCCATAGGAAAGTATGCTGATACTTGGTAAGTGCCGTTTTTTTGGATATCCTCAGCTACGCCTAGCGAACCTAGACCCAACAAATAGTCGGACACCAGGCCAGCTGCCGCCTGTGATACTTCAATCTTAATCTGGGATAACTTAAATAATCCCTCGCTTTTTAAATCTACAGTTTTCAATGTTTATGGCCTCTCAAAATTCAAGCTCAATAATCTTACCTTTTAATTTCACATTTTTGAAAGTGTATTGGGAAATATGCTTGTATGAAGCCAAAGAGTATAAACTTGGACGTCCTATTCTTTAATTTACAGGTATTAGGCTAAGTGATATAATTTTGAGCTATGAATGAAGATAGACGCCGGTTTTTTAAAGAAATTCTAATAAAGAAAATGGCCAGCCTTACGGGTATAGCTGAAGATACTGTTACAAGAATGAGCGAAGGGGATGGAACATTTCCTGACCCACTTGACCGCGCCATGACTGAAGCTAATACCTCTATTGAGCTTAGAACAAGAGATAGAGAAAGAAAACTAATATCCAAGATCCAAAAAGCTATTCGGAAAACCGAAGACGGCACATACGGGGTATGTGAGACGTGTGGGGATGATATTACCGAAGACAGGCTTTTGGTAAGGCCTGAAACGACTCTTTGTTTAGAGTGCAAGGAGGAGCAGGAACAGGAAGAAAAACAGTTTGGAAAGTAATTCTATGTAATTGAAATACTATTTAATTAGACCCGCCGAACACAAACCTTTCTAGAAAATCAGCATCTGACTCTTCTACAATAAGCCATTTACCATCAATTTTTGAAAACTTAATCCTCTCATTGACCTTAAATCTAGTTTTTGACTCATTCACTGAGGCATCTACCACTGTTAACTGAACAGCTTCCGTGGTGTCGCCCCTCTCATATATGCTTCTGCTAGCATGGCTAATCTTCAAATCATCAAATAGTGTTACGTTAGACAAAAAACCTTTCTTAACTTCCTCAAGCCCAAAAACTTTATTGTCTTTCTCAACACTATAGTCAGGATCTATTAGAGTCATATAAAGATCTACATCCTGAGTCTCAAATGCCTTTTCTCTTGTATCCAGAAGCTTCTCAATCTCTTCATTTTGAGAGTTTCCACATGAAGCTATAAAAGCTATAGATAGGAGTAATAAAAAAGAAAGTATCTTCATCCTTGTGCTGGGTCTTCCAATACCTCTTGAGGAGTTTCTTTAGGTGGTGGTGGGGTTTTCCCCTCAATATCACTTAGTAGTGATGACGCTTTGCTTGAATATTTCGCATCAGGGTATGTCTGAACTAAGTCGGTTAATGTGGCCCTGGCCAAATCGTATTCCTTTTGCTTTGCATATGCTCTTCCGAGAAGATACATAGCCTCGGGTAGCTGCTTGGTATCACTGTAGTCTTCAACTACGACGTTATATCTGTAGGCCGCAGCCCTATAATTTTTACGTTTATTATAAAAATTACCTATATAAATCTGTCTTTTAGCAAGCCTTTGACGGCACTTAACAATTCTCTTCTCTGCTTTTGCCACCAAAGGAGATTCGGGATATTTCTCTACAAAGATATTAAACCACTTTAGAGCCTCACGGGTGTTTGTCGGATCCCTGTCAGGGCTGCTTATCTCTCTATATAATGATCTTGCAAGTTGATAAGTAGCATAGGCTGCATCAGGATGCGCTGGGTGACGCTTTAAAAACTCCTCATACTCAATTGCAGCTTGTTCATACTCTCCTCTTTCAAAAAACACATCACCCGTTCTTAGCTCTGCTAATGTCGCGTATGGGCTGTAAGTATATCTAAGCTGAACCTCTTTTAGGATGTTTAAAATAGTCTCCCAGTCTTTACCTCTAAATATCCATGGAAAGCCGCCCTTTTCCTCATTCATCATCTCAACAGCCGCATCATACAGCTCCTGGTCATTCAGTCCTTCGGGAACTGATCTTGAACCGCAATTAACGACAAACATTAAGGAAAAAGCAAGAAAAAGAAGCGTTACAAATCTACTCATTAAGTGAAATAGTATTTTGATAAAATGGCGCGTGTCAAGTTTTAATTCTTTATGTTAATTAGGAGTTTGCCCTTGTCTATATTAATCCCCTTATAAAGTGATGGGTCATCATCAATTTTCCCATCAGCGACTATAAGCACATAGGGCAGTATTGCATTTGAGAGTGAGTAAGTTGAAGTTGTTGATACTAAGGAAGGCATATTGGTAACGCAGTAATGTAAGATGCCGTTATTATTATAAATTGGCTTGTCGTGAGTAGTTGGTTTACTGGTTACAGAGCACCCTCCTTGATCGATTGCTACATCAACAAACAGGCTTCCGGGCTCCATTGAAGAAATCATTTCTCTGCTTATAACTTTAGGCGCTTCCGCTCCAGTTACGAGCACGGCCCCCACAACTAAGTCAGAATTTTTAAGCTCCTCTGCAATAAGGTCTGGATAAGAAGGCAGTGTTTTTACCTTGCCGCCAAATTTATCATAGTAAAATTCAAGCACGTCGCCCTTAATATCAATAACGGTGACATCGGCGCCAAGACCAAGCGCTGATAGGATAGCGTTGTATCCAACAACGCCGCCGCCGATGACAGTCACTCTGCCATTTCTCACGCCCGCAGCTCCGCTAAGAAGAACTCCCTTACCTCCTTTAGATTTTTGAAGGAAATGAACACCGACTTGAACGGACAATCTTCCTGCGATTCTACTCATAGGCATGAGAAGTGGAAGAGATCCGTCTTCAAGCTCAACAGTTTCAAATGCGATAGCGCGGCACCCGCTTTTCTTGAGCGCACTTATTAGTTTTTTGTCTGCCGCTATGTGTAAGTAGCCGAAAATAATATGATTTTC